>CAZAOR010000137.1:0-4867 GCA_964486805.1 uncultured Sediminibacterium sp.
AAGTGACCGAACAGGAGATAGGGCGGTCTGTCAAAGAACTGGAAGAAAAATTTGCCCAGAAAGACGTGGTCGGGCTTCATAAAGCGGGTCATAAACTGAAGGGAACCGCATTGTCCGCCAGCCTGGAAACCCTTGCGGGTATTGCCATCCGCATTGATAAGTTGCGGGTATATGATGAAACCCATATTGCCGGTTTGATCCAGGAAATGAAAGACGAAGTGGCCATCATCCTGTCTCTGATGCATGCCCGACAGGATAGTTAAATGAAGGATATTTGACAATTTATACACCACCCTGCCGGCCTTGCCGGCCTTTTTTTTTGAGACCTGTTTTCTTCGTACCTTTCGTTTATCAAACTCACCGGTAAATCAGATACACATGGGTGCAGTTTCTTTGCTTGCGTTGATTGTTGCTGCACTGCTTTTTTCAGGTGGCGGCATCCTTATCGGCTGGGTACTTGTAAAACGCAGTCATAACAACCAGAAAGGGCAAGCTTATGAATGCGGAATTCCTACCCACAGTTCGCCCTGGAAGCAGTTTCATGTTGGCTATTATCTTTTCGCACTCCTGTTCCTGATTTTTGATGTAGAACTGGTATTCCTTTATCCCTGGGCGGTGGTGGTAAAACAGATTGGAATGGGTGCCCTGCTGGAAATATCGGTATTTCTGCTCATTCTGTTTATGGGGTTTCTCTATGCCCACAAAAAAGGCGCTTTGAAATGGAAATGAAACAGACGAAAGATAAATCCATGCAGGAGGAAGAATTTCCAGGGGAAATTCACCCGACCGCAGGCGGCGGTATCATCCTCAGCAGTTTTGACGGGTTAATTAACTGGGCAAGATCCAATTCCCTCTGGCCGCTCACATTTGCCACCAGTTGTTGCGGTATTGAAATGATGTCTACTGCTTCCTCCCGTTATGATTTCTCCCGGTTCGGCTTTGAAGTGGCCCGGGCAACTCCCCGGCAGGCCGATGTGATTATCATTGCAGGTACTATTGTGAATAAAATGGGACCGGTACTGAAACGGCTTTACGACCAGATGGCCGATCCGAAATATGTTATTGCCATGGGCGCCTGTGCAATCAGCGGTGGTCCCTTTTTTTATAACACGTATTCAGTGGTGAAAGGTGCGGACCATGTTATACCGGTGGATGTATATATCCCCGGCTGTCCGCCCAGACCGGAAGCCCTGCTCCATGCCCTGATCACTCTGCAGCAGAAAATACGCAGCGGCCTTACCCGTGAACAAATCCGGGCTGAATCACTTAAACCAGCAACCGGCGTATGAATAATGAAACAGTCATACAACTGTTGGGCGGGTTATATCCGGACTTGGTTTTCGATGAAAGCGGAACATGGCTGCAAATCCAGGTACCGCCTGCCATATGGCCGTCGCTTGCGCCGTCCTTGAAGAATCAGGATCTGCGTTTCGATTATCTTTTCTGCCTGACCTGTATCGATTGGAAAACACACCTGACGATGGTCTATCATTTTTCTTCCACCGATCACCGGCATACGGTGGTTGTGAAAGTAAATCTTGACCGGCAGCAACCCGAAACCGATACAGTATCGCATATCTGGCGCACCGCCGAATTTCATGAACGGGAAGTATTCGAGTTATTTGGTGTGTATTTCCGGCAGCATCCGGATCTGCGCAAACTGATCCTGCCCGATGATTTTGAAGGATATCCATTGCGAAAGGATTTTGAAGACCCGATCAATATGATAAAACTGTAGACTGGATGTACACCGAAACGGAGATTATCAGGGATACACGCGACCAGGGACCGGAAGGAGAACTGGTGATCAATATGGGCCCCCAGCACCCGGCCACGCATGGTGTCTTACATCTTGTGATAACCCTGAGCGGTGAAACCATATTGAAAATAGAGCCGCACCTGGGATATATCCACCGCTCCATTGAAAAAATGTGCGAAAGCCTCAGCTACCGGCAATTTATTTATGTGACCAGCCGGATGGACTACCTCTCCGCTCATATCAATAACCTGGCCTGTGCCCGTTGTGTGGAACAGGCCATGCAGATAGAAGTACCCGAAAGAGCTCAGGTGATAAGGGTATTGATGAGTGAACTCACCCGCATTGCTTCACATGAACTGTGGATTGGCGCAATGGCGATGGACCTCGGTGCTTTTACTCCTTTCTTTTATGCTTTCCGGGAAAGAGAAATGATCAATGACATCATGGAAGAAACCTGCGGCGCCAGACTTACCATGAATTATATGGCCCCTGGCGGTGTCACCTACGATCTGCATCCTGATTTTCAGCGTAAGGTGAAAACCTTTATTGCACAGTTCAAGCAAAAAGTAAAAGAGTATGAAGACCTGGTAACCAATAATGTTATCTTCCGGAACCGGATGGAAGGGGTGGGGATTTTGTCGAAAGCCGATGCCATCTCTTATGGCTGTACCGGTCCAGTGGCAAGGGGCAGCGGTTTGTCATCAGATATCCGGAAGATTTATCCTTATGAAGTGTACAACCGGGTTAATTTCTCAGAAATTCTGGAAGCAGGCGGGGATTCTTTCGCGCGTTACATGGTGAGGGTGCGTGAAATGAGTGAATCTGCCAGCATCGTGGAACAATTGATTGATCAGATACCCGCAGGTGATTTTCAGGCCAAGACCAAAGCGGTTTTGAAATTGCCCAAGGGAGAGTTTTACAGCCGGGTAGAAACAGCCCGCGGCGAATTGGGCGTATATATTGTGAGCGAGGGAGGCACCACCCCTTACCGGATCAAATTCCGCTCACCCGGTTTTTCCAATCTTTCTGCACTGGATCATATGGCCCGCGGCAGTAAGATCGGAGACCTGATGGCTATTATGGGTACACTGGACCTGGTAATTCCGGATATTGACCGGTAAAATGAATCTGCTATGAACCTGTTGATGATGCAGTTAATCAGCCTGGAATCTTTGACCACCCGGTTACAGGAGTGGCTGCTGAATCATTTTCCGCCGATGACGGCATTACTCATCGAATGTGCGATTCTGGTATTGGCCGTTATCAGTTTGTTTGCTGTGCTGGGGTTGGTGCTGGTATTGATGGAGCGCAAAGTGGCAGCACATATCCAGATACGGGTAGGACCCAATCGCGTGGGCCCGGCAGGCTCCTTGCAAACCGTGGCCGACACGTTGAAATTATTGATGAAAGAAGGACTTACCCCTGACCTGGCCGATAAGTTCCTGTTCAACCTCGCTCCCTTCCTGGTAATGATCGTAGCCATGCTCTTGCTGGCGCCGATCGCTTTTGCCAAAGGATTCCAGATATGGGATCTGAATATCGGTGTACTCTATATATCAGCAATCTCATCCCTTTCCGTCATCGGTATACTGATGGCTGGATGGGCCAGTAACAATAAATATTCCCTTTTGGGAGCGATGCGCAGCGGCGCACAGATCGTGAGTTATGAATTATCGGCCGGCCTGTCCGTATTGACCATTGTGGTACTGACCGGCAGCCTTCGGATCAGTGATATCATCGCAGCACAGGAAACAGGCTGGTGGCTGTTCCGGGGACATATTCCCGTCATTATCGCTTTTTTGATATTCCTGATTGCGGTGACCGCAGAAACCAACCGGGCGCCTTTTGATCTCGCCGAAGCCGAGTCAGAACTCACTGCCGGATTTCATACCGAATATTCCGGGATGCGGTTCGCCTTGTTTTTCCTGGCAGAGTATATTAACATATTCATTGTATGCGGAATCGGGGCAACCTTGTTCCTGGGAGGATGGATGCCGCTCCATATCGGGCATTGGAGTGCATTCAATCATATCATGGATTTTATTCCATCCTCTATCTGGTTCATGGGGAAAACCTTTTTCCTGATTTTCCTGATCATGTGGTTTCGCTGGACTTTTCCGCGCCTGCGCGTGGATCAGTTGCTGAACCTGGAATGGAAATACCTGCTGCCGATCAGCTTGCTGAACCTGCTGCTGGTAACAGTGATTGCCATAATGGGATGGTATTGGTAAAATGAATGAAACAAGATGTTTCTGAAAAATTATATACAGGATGTGATCGGCGGAACAGTGTCCCTGTTAAAAGGGTTACGCAAAACCGGTTACTATTTCTTTCATCCGAAAGAAATCATTACAGAACAATACCCGGATAACAGGAATCAGTTGAAACTGCCCGAACGATTCCGGGGGGAAGTGGTAATGACACATGATGAAAATAATGAACACGCCTGTACCGGCTGCACGGCTTGTGAACTGGCCTGCCCCAACGGAACCATTAAGATCATAACCAAATTTGATATCACACCGGAAGGCAAAAAGAAAAAGGCACTGGATACATTTATTTATCACCTGGAATTATGTACCATGTGTAATCTCTGTGTTCAAGCCTGCCCGACAGATGCCATCCGGATGGCCCAGAACTTCGAACACAGTGTATATGATCGCAGCCAATTAACAAAACGCCTGAACCAGCCAGGTTCTAAAATCCGGGAGGGGGTTGAATGATGAATGTATCTGTTATCATATTTTATCTCATTGCTGCGCTCATCCTGGGCACAGCGATTCTGGCGGTGACCACGCGGCACATCTTCCGGGCAGCTATCTGGCTTTTATTTTCATTGGTAGGGGTAGCCGCCCTTTATTTCTGGATGCAGGTGGAATTTGTTGCGGCTGTTCAGATAGTGGTCTATGTAGGGGGCATTGTAGTTCTGATCATATTTTCCATCTTCCTTACCCAGCAATCAGGCAAACGCATGCCGAAAACAAAACCTGTTCAATGGTTTTTTTCGGTATTAGCCGTTTTGATTGGCTTTGGATGGATGACACATTTGTTGCTGGGATATGGTTTTTCAGAAGCGCCTGCCGGATTCTTTGATGTTTCTGTTGCCTC
>CAZAOR010000138.1:0-2881 GCA_964486805.1 uncultured Sediminibacterium sp.
ACTTTCTGCGAGCTTCAACGCAATATTGCCCACAAAGCCGTCACAAACGATCACATCGACCGTCGATTTAAAGATGTCACGACCTTCGACGTTACCGGCAAAGTTGAGATTGGTCTTTTCGATCAATTCCGTTGCTTCGAATACGAGCTCATTGCCCTTGGAACGCTCTTCACCAACGCTAAGAAGTCCAACACGAGGGCTATTAACTCCCAGTATGGTTTCGGCATACAGCGATCCCATGATCGCATATTCTCGCAGGTGAATCGCCTTTGAATCGACAGTTGCACCGACATCGAAGACCAGCGTGTAACCACCATCCGGTCGTGGAAAGACAGAACCGATCGTGGGACGGCTGATGCCTGGTATGCGGCCAAGAAGCAGCGTTGCACCACTCATTACCGCACCAGTATTACCAGCGCTTACAAATGCGGAGGCAGCGCCGTCCTTAATGAGGTCGAACCCTTTGACAATCGAGGAATCCCGCTTCTGACGTAAAGCCGCGACCGGCTCATCGTGCATGCTGATGATCTGAGATGCTCCTACAACCTCGATGTTGTCTTTGCCATCGGCCGGTTGTTTTGCCAGCTCTTTCTCGATCTCATCCTTGACCCCAACCAGAAGAACTTTGAAGCGCCCCCCCGTCTCTCGAATGGCCTCGAGGGCACCTTCGACCTCATTTTTAGGGGAGAAATCACCGCCCATCGCATCGAGCGCGATACTGAGTCGACCGGAAGAAGGCGTAACTGGCAACGTCCGAGTAGAAAAAAGCAATTAGCCTGACCTGCCCCACAAGGCCGATCAGGCTCATTCAAAATTCGCAGATTATCCCTGCGACTTCGGCTGGAAGATCGAGCGGCCTTTGTAGAAGCCACAGCTCGAGCATGCTGTATGATTCAGCTTTGGAGAACCGCAGTTCGGGCAGGAGCCGAACGAGGGCTTCTCTAACTTATAATGGGTGCGGCGCTTATCGCGGCGAGTGCGGGAGTTGCGGTGTGTTGGATTTGGCATGGTCTTCTATGGAATATTCAGTTACGGGCCAGCGGATTCGGCTTGTCGATTGCCACGCCCTTGTTTTCGTCGGCACGCAAACGCTCACTTAGACTTTTCAGTGCCGCCCATTGCGGAGCCACTTCATGGCTTTCCGCATGATCGCACTCTTCCAGATTCCGATCCTTTCCACAAACAGGGCAAAGCCCTTTACAATCCGGACGGCAGAGGTGCTTCATGGGGATAGCGAGTGCCAGCGCGTCACGAACATCGTCCGCTATATCGACGTGCGAAGCTCCGAGAGGATCATAAACGTGGATATTGGGGTCCTGTGGATCACTTTCGAGACGAGGAGGCACAAACTCGACATGCAAGGGTGCCTTTATCGTCCGTCGAAAGGGCTCCGCACAACGGGTACATTCGAATTCCCCTTCTGCAGCGGCAACAGCCTCCAGAAGCAGGTGCTCTCCCTCCCTATTCAGCTTACCGACAATATCGACCGTTTTGTGGAATGCTGGATAGTTCAACGCCTCCGCATTGGCGTGTATTTCAACAGGATTATCCCCTTCTGCTACACCCCGAACACGAATGGAAATATCGAAATTGTCCGAGGGAGAATTGGAATGACTATTTGCTTGGCTCTTGATTTCGGGATGAGGCGTTCCATTTCTAAAATTCTGCGTTTCTGACATATATCCTCCTCATCGTTTTCCAGCGTCCAGTATTCGAAAGCCCACCGCCGTTTTCCAGCAGTGGGCCATGAAAATCAACACGTTAGATTACGAAGGAGTGCCTCGAACGTTTCAGTAGCATTTTAGACCCGTAACCTAACAATTTGTAGGAATGTAAACCTGCTCGTCACTGCGTGGATACGAAATGAATGTCATTTCGTATCTTCCCCAAGAATGTTGCAAGCGGGACGGACGATCCATAACCCCAAAAATCTGAAGGCATAAGCACCTGATCACCGTCTATACGGAACATGCCTCCTTCGGGAGAGTAATGAGTTGCCGGCCAAAAGGCATAGAAGACTTGCGTCCCGTCGTAAAGCTCCTTCTGAGAATTGAGACAAACGATATAATCAGAGTAAAGAGTCCATGTGGAATCACCGAACAAATTGCTCCCATTCACTGAACGTTTACCATCATTACTATAGCTAATCGCCTTCAAATCAGTAACTTGGCCGTAACGTTGCCATTCGGGAGAGATAACAATTTCAATCGAAGGGTAACCGTCTGTAAGTGGCGTTTTTTTGAGCTTGCCACCTGGAAGTGAATAGACCGTTGTAGATGGGAAGTGCTTTCCTTTTATAGTATCTAAAATAATGGCGGAATAACACTCTAAAGGCAGATTGTTAGCGTCTTGATCTATGTCGGTGACCATGGAAGTCACTCGCACGTGAAGGATTAGGTCAGTATTATCTAAAAAACGATGTTTATTATTTCGACCGAGCAATATATCCTCTCGTGGCAATATTACACGCAGGAACTCACTTGGACTCCACGTGTACTGGCCTTTCGCCACAGACGCTCCAGCAAACAGGTATTCACTCAGAAGAATCGGATCGTAATCCGACATCGCGTAATAATACCGTAGGAAAGGCTTGAGTGTGTCCAATGACCGAACCTGAGCAGCAAACGAATCAACTTGATCAGGAGTCAAATGTGATCGGCATAGACTATCAAGATAGATGTAACCTAACATGCAGTCTAACGACATGTCCATCCGAAGAGGTGGTACACGATCAATTGGCACACACGAGTACATTCCACATGTCATGTATCGCGGTGGGTCGATGAATCTTTGGCCCGAGGATCGTTCCGGGCTAAGCATCAGTATCCCAATCGTACTCGCCAATAAGATAGATACGTGCCTGGTCACATCGGAATAGAGT
>CAZAOR010000139.1:0-4822 GCA_964486805.1 uncultured Sediminibacterium sp.
CATCAGCGGTACGCAATGGAAGCCTTCCCACCAATATGTATATCTCAACTACGAAAAAAGGATCAACAACAATCTCACCGTTTACAGTCTCTCCAATTACAAGATACACAGCATTAATAATGGTTCGCAGGTCACATCGGTCAACAACTACGCACGTAACTCGCTCGGCCTGAAAGACCTGGCCCGTGGTACCCTGCCTTACTGGGGAACCACTTATTATTATGAACAATCTGAACAGTTCCGGACCGAATTTAAAATGATGTATAGCTGGAGCAAGAACCTCTATCTCATCTCCGGGGTGGAACTGCGAAACAGCCAGTTACAGGGCAATTACCTCACATCTGGTATCCCCAATCCCCAGGATTCGGGTATCGCAGTCGGGTTCACCCAGGGCGGTAACCAGTTCAATGTAAATGATCTGGGTGTTTATGCACAGGGTGGTTACCGCAGCAAAACCGGTTTCGGTGTCACACTGGGCATGCGGATGGATAAAAACAAAATCCGGCAGGATGGGGGCTTCGGCACTGCCTTCAGCCCGAGATTTGTACTGGATTACGCTACCAGGACTTTTGTGATCAAAGCGATTTACAGCCGTGGTATCGTGAACGTTTCCAATTTCACCAAATTCTCCGCTGCTGCAAACCGGATACCCAATCCCAACCTGGGAACTGAGTCCATCAATAATTTTGAAATCTCCCTCAACAAACAATTCACACCCGATCTCTCGGCGGATGTGGATCTTTATTTCAATACCATACAGGATGTGGTGGGAACCGTCACACTTTCCAATAATTTGCAGCAAAACCAGAATATTGGCCGCTTCAGGATATTCGGAGTGCAAAGTAACCTAAACTATGTACACAAAGCATTCAAAGCAACCCTGAACTATTCTTATACCTCACCCCGGCAAACCCGGAACGAAAAAGGCGATGTGGACCTGGTAGTGGGGGATATCGCCAGCCAGCACCTGAACCTCATATTAAATTACCTGGCAGCCAAACATTTTAATATCAATTTCCGTACAAATTATGTAGGCGCCAAACCCGTCGGCCCCGGAACCACCGTTCCCGGCAACCTCTATCCTTTTAATGCCTACCTGCTGTCGAATCTTGTATTCAGCCTGGATAATCTTGTGAAGAATACCAGTGTACAACTCGTGATCAATAACCTCTTCAATAAAATATATTACAGCCCCGGCGTCCGATTGGCAGACGGTATCAATAACCCCAGTGAAATCCTGCAAATGGGCCGGAATTATATGGTTCGCTTCAACCTCGACCTTTAACATGAACACACCGCAATATTCCATTCATCTTGCTCGTGCATTTTCCGACAATGCCGGTTTGGAAGGAAAGCAGATCATCGGCAATCCCGCCGCCATCGTTCTTTGCAGGAATGCATTCCCTTCGGATGAAGACATGGGAACAATCGCCAGGACAATCGATCAGCCTATCGTCGCATTTTTACTGCAACAGGCAGAAAACCATTTTCAGATCGTTTATTATTTCCCGGATGGAGAACCCTGTTACCTCTGTGGACATGGCACCCTTGCATCTGCTTATTTTATCCAGCGGCTTTTCGGATACCAGGAAGCTGCTTTGACCATTCGCGGTCATGCCTATACCATCCAGTGCCGGATGGGGGATACCCCCAAGATACAGGCGGAATTAGGAGCCTACCTGCTCGGAGAATTTCCCGATCCATTAGTGGACAACTATCTCGCTTTATTGCATATTGACCGAACTGCTATTGAAGAGGCTTTTTTCAGCCAGGACCTCCAGGATATCGTTCTGGTAATGAAAAGCAGCCGGATGCTCCGGGATTTGCAACCCGATTACTTCCTGCTCTCCGATAAGATCCGGAAAGACCATTACAGGGCCCTGATGGTGACAGCCGCATCTGAAAACCCGGCGATTGATTATGAGATCCGGATCTTCTGCCCCTATGTAGACGAAGATGAAGATATATCCTGCGGATCTGCCAACTGTTACCTGCTGCCTTACTGGAAAAAGAAACTGCATAGCGCCAATGATACCCGTGAACTGAATATCCTTTGCCCCTTTAAACCGGGCGACAGAGGGTTCGGAGGCATCGAACATGGTAATTATCATGCGGCCAGACATACGGTATCAATCGCAGGCATCATCACAGAAACAGCGTTACCGGATGCAATTTGAATGGACAGGTAAAAACGCAGATTTCAGGCAGATACTGGCTTTGCAAAAAGAAAATCTTATCAGTGCCGTATCTGATCCTTCGGAAGGATTTGTGACGCTGGAGATGGATGAATCATCGCTGGATGCCATGCGCGGCCCATACCAGCATGTGATTGCCAGAGAAGGAGAGAAATTGGCCGGATACGCTTTGGTGATGCTGCCCGGTTATGCCGACAGTTTCCCCTTACTGGATCCGATGATCCGTTTTATCCGGCAGGCTTATTACCAGGATCAGCGGGTGGCGGAACTGCGGTATTTTATCATGGGGCAGATCTGTGTAGCTGCAGATTTCCGGCAGCAAGGGGTATTCCGGGAATTGTACCGGCAATTACGCACCCAGATGCAGTCCGGCTTTGATTTGGTGATCACCGAAGTATCCCGGGCAAACCCCCGGTCTTTGCAGGGTCACAAAGCTGTTGGCTTCCGCTCCCTCCGGATCCCGGGACAGCCGGCAGCAGCAGATTGGGATATCATCGGCTGGAACTGGCAATAACCACCCTATCATAACTATATGCTGAACCGTATCAAAGAAACCCTGCAAAAGATCATCGACATCCGCCCGCAGGAAAAGCGGCTGTCAAGGATGCTGTTCCTGCATTCGCTCCTGATCGGTTTTGCCAGCTCCTGTTATATCGTGGAAGCCAGCCGGAGTTTTATCCTGCACATCAGTATCGGCGCCATGCCCACCGCGTATATTGTTTCAGGGATGACGGGCTATCTCCTGATTCGCTTGTTCAAATACTGGCAGGGCCGGATCGGGATCGCCAGGAGTTTCGAGTGGATGCTGCTCCTGTTCGCCTGCTCAATGTTCGCATTGTACCTGGGCAAAACCCTGTTCGCCGGCCAGGCATCTGTGGTTCGGGTATTGGCCTACCTGGGCTTTGTTGGTATGTTCGCATTCGCAGCCCTGTTCGCATTGGGTTTCGCCGGTATCTGCTTGTCTGTATTCAATCTTTCACAAAGCAAAAGGCTGCTGGCACTTTTAGGCAGCGGTGAAGTACTGGCATCAATTTTGGCTTATCTCTTTTTGCCTGTATTGGTAAAATGGCTGGGTGGCACCAACCTGCTGCTGCTGATTGCAGCCGGAATCGCCCTGCTTTCCATCCTCCCTGTATTCCGTATCCAGGCCGAAAAGAAAGAAGCATTACTGCCCAAAAAAACAAGCCGGCAAAAAGTGTCCGGCCTCAGTCCTGCACAGGTCTGGCAATCACCCTTCCTGCGCTACCTGACCCTCACCACGCTCTTGTCCATTGTATCTGTTTATTTTATTGATTATTCCTACCTCATCTCGGTACGCTTTTTCGCCCAATCAACCGGCACAGAAGTATCAACGGTAGTGGCCATGATCTTTACCTGTATTAAATCAGGAGAATTGTTCTTTTCCCTTTTTTCTGCCAACCTGCTGGCAAGTGCCGGTATGAAAAAAGCCGTATTGAGTTTACCCTTCCTGCTGATTGCCGGAACAGTCCTGGGGATATTTTCCGTGGTGGTATTTGCCGGAAGCCCGGTATTCATGATCTTCTTTCTATTCCTGAATAAATGGATCGATCGGGTATTCCGCCGCGGACTCACCAACCCTTCCATGAAGATCATGTTCCAGGTGAATACACCCGAAGAACGTATCCGCCTGCAGAATAATATCGACGGGATCATCAGCCAGCTATCCACCATCGTATGCGGCGGATTACTGACCCTGCTGATCGTTTTCGAAAATACTGCGGATGCACAAAGATTCCTTACCGCTACCACCATCCTCTGCCTCCTGATCTTCCTGGTTTTTTTCTGGCTGAGTAACCGCCTCTATCTCGTTTACCGGAAACGGATACAGGAGTACCTGCAAGGTAGAAAAACCAAAGCCGCACCGGTTGAAACACATGCGACAAATGTCGCAAGGGTAGGCGACACGCGGGAATCTCCTGCTTTCCCGGAACTGGAGGTTTTGATGAACCGTTACGATTGCCTGCAACCTGCGGTAATCCGCGAATTACTGATGACCTATCACCCTTCCCTGGAAACCTACAGTCATTTTGAAATACAGGACACAACCGGCGAAAAAGAGTGGATACGCAAGATCACCAAGCTGTACTTCGACCAGTCGCACCCGGTTACCCGCCTCCTGGTCATAGCCTATTTCCGGCACCTGGGCTTTGAGCAGCAATGGCAGTTTTTCCAGGATACCTGTGCCGTTACACCCATGCGGATCCGTTATTTCTTTTTACAGCAACTGATCGCCTGCCGGGATATGAAATCCCAGCCCCACCGGTTCTTCCTGGAAGAACTGGTGACCGAAACCATCGGTGAAATGATGTGGACAGAAACGGCAATGGCAGATATCGAGCCCCTGCAAGCCCGGCAGCTACAGCAACAATTGGAAAACCATCACCGGAATGTACAGGATACCTTGTTGGCTATACTCTCCCTGATCTACGATCCCCATGCTATCCGGATGGTCAATGAACTCCTGCACAACCGCGACCGCGGAGAAGAAGACCTGCTTTTCATTGTGGAACTCTTAGAGAATATGCTGGACGAGCACCTGAAAAAACTGGTGATCCCCGTATTCGAACCGATTGCCTTCCATACCCGGCATAAAAAATTATCCGCCT
>CAZAOR010000140.1:0-7907 GCA_964486805.1 uncultured Sediminibacterium sp.
TGTCGGATACCTATGATGCTGAAAGGCAGGTATGCCAGTATGTACACTCTACCTCCCGGGGTCACGAAGCAATACAACTGGCACTGGGGATGCAGTTACAGCCCTGTGACTGGGTAAGTCCTTATTACCGGGACGATAGTATCCTCCTGTCGATTGGGTTTTCTCCCTATGAGCTGATGTTGCAGTTACTGGCTAAAAAAGAAGACCCTTTTTCCGGCGGGCGGTCCTATTATTGCCACCCCAGCAGCCGGGATCAGCATCGGCCTTCTATTATTCATCAAAGCAGTGCTACCGGCATGCAGGCAATCCCTACCACCGGTATTGCCCAGGCCATTCAATACCTGGAAAGAACAGATCCATCCCGTTTACGAAGAACAAGCGATGATCATTTCCCTATTGCCGTATGTTCCCTGGGAGATGGTTGTGTTACGGAGGGAGAAGTAAGTGAAGCATTCCAGTTTGCGGTACTCAAGCAATTACCGGTTTTATACCTGGTGCAGGATAATCAATGGAGTATCAGCGCCACTTCGGAGGAGATTCGGGCCATGAATGCTTATGAATATGCTGCAGGCTTTAAGGGACTTCGGCGATGGCAATGTGATGGCAGTGATTTCCTGAAAAGCTATGAAACAATTGAAGAGGCAATCCGGTATGTGCGTGAAGAACGAAAACCTGCGTTGGTACATGCGTTGGTTCCCTTGCTCGGGCACCATACCAGTGGTGTACGAAAAGAGTTTTACCGGAGCCGGGAGAGCCTCCTGCGTCATGGGCAATATGATCCTTTACCAAGACTTCGCCAGCTGTTGCAGGATACCGGCTGCCAGGAGTCAACACTCAACCAGCTGGAGGCGGCAGCCAGGGAAATGGTCATGCGGGAGTTCCGGCATGCGCAATTATCACCCGACCCCGATCCTGCCGAAGTGGAGGCGCATGTGTTTGCCGCCACACCCGTATTGTCTGAACAGGGCAAGCGCGTTCCCAAAAACGGGGAGAAAGTACTGATGGTAGATGCGGCTTTGCACGCAGTGGAAGAAATCCTGCAGACATATCCGGAAGCTTTGTTATACGGACAGGATGTCGGGAGAAGACTGGGTGGGGTATTCCGGGAAGCCGCTACGCTGGCAGACAAATTCGGGGATCACCGGGTGTTCAATACCGCCATACAGGAAGCCTATATTGTCGGCTCAACAGTCGGGATGTCGGCGCTGGGCCTGAAACCTATTGTGGAGGTACAATTTGCGGATTATATCTATCCGGGCCTCAATCAACTGATTACAGAAGCTTCCAAATCCTGTTATTTATCGAATGGAAAATATCCTGTTCAGATGGTTTTGCGGGTTCCCACCGGCGCCTATGGCGGGGGCGGACCCTACCACAGCGGAAGCATCGAGAGTACCTTGCTTTCTATTAAAGGGATCAAGGTCGTATATCCTTCCAATGCGGCTGATATGAAAGGACTGATGAAAGCGGCTTTCCTGGATCCCAATCCGGTTGTTATGCTGGAACACAAGGGATTGTACTGGAGCAAGGTACCGGGTACCGAAGAGGCAAAATGCATTGAGCCTGATAGTGAATACATGATTCCCCTGGGCAAGGCCCGGCGCGCCCTGGAAGCCGATGTTGAACTGGTGCAAAAAGGACAAAGTTTGGTGATCATTACATATGGCATGGGGGTTTACTGGGCTAAAGGCGCAGCCGTCGCTTTTCCGGGCCAAATTGAGATCCTGGATCTCCGGACCCTGCACCCGTTGGATGAAGAAACGGTTTTTGATTCTGTTCAGCGACATGGGAAAGTGCTGGTGTTATCGGAAGAACAGCAAAACAACTCCTTTGCTGAGGCCCTGGCTCTGCGGATCAGCAACCAATGCTATCATTTTCTGGATGCCCGGGTAGAGGTCATGGGTGCCCGGAACCTGCCAGCAGTGCCCATCAATACCCGCCTGGAAGCAGCCATGTTGCCAACACCCGAAAAACTCCGGGAAAGGATACAGAAATTGTTGGCTTATTGATTAGCCCAATTCCCGAAAGCCTGCTATATTTGCAGCCCGTTTCACTAGTGAATTCCGGTAATATGGCGAGGTAGCTCAGCTGGTTAGAGCATCGGATTCATAACCCGAAGGTCGGCAGTTCAAGTCTGCTCCTCGCTACTGACGGGGATATTTCAGGTTCAACCTGATTTATCCCCTTTTTTTACCTCGTAATCATTTGATATTGTTTGATATAAGAACAAGCGAGTTGGTTTCCTTGGTTGGATATTGGTGATTCTTCAAATCGTAGTAAATACCATCGGGGAACAGGGTTTGTTGTAAGTTTCGTTTGTCTAAACCGGAATTACTGGATCAATGCGATCGGATTTTGCATATCCACCCATTCGCGGACAAAGTCATTTGAACGGGAAGTTTGACGTAGGAATAATTATAGTGAAGGGTCATTGGTAAAACTATCCCAACTCTTCAATCATTCATCAGTAGGTATCACCCGCATCTATTTGGATATAACTCGTGAAGAGGTCAATGACTTGTATAATTTACAAGACTTGCTTATTCGTTAATTTTAGTTATGGAAAGATTTGTTGGTCAAATATCAATTCTGGTTAAAGATTATGACGAGGCCTTGAATTTTTATATAAATGTTCTTAGATTTCAGTTAGTGGAAGACACAATCTTGTCTCCTGATAAAAGATGGGTAGTGATAAAACCATCCAAAACAAGTGGTCAAGGTTGTAGCTTACTTTTAGCCAGAGCGTCTAATCCCAACCAAGAGTTATTTATTGGTAATCAAACTGGCGGTAGAGTATTCCTTTTCTTATATACAAACGATTTTAATCGTGAATATGATTTACTCTTAAAGAATGGTGTTAAGATTGTAAGACCTCCAAGTGAGGAAAGTTATGGAAGGGTCCTTGTTTTCAGTGATTTGTATGGTAATCTATGGGACCTCATTGAACCTAAATAAATTGGGTTGTTACTTCGTAAAATCGGATTAGGTCTTCTAAAATCTTGTTAGATAATTGGAACGACAACGCTACAGAAGACCCTCGACGCCCGGTATCCGTAAACTGATCTATGCAACTAACACCATGGAAGGCTATCACCGACAGATCAGGAAGGTTACCAAAAACGAAGGTGGTATTTACCAACGACATGGCCTTGCTCAAACTTATTTACCTGGCCACCGAGCGCATCCAGCAGAAATGGACCATGCCATTGAATAACTGGGGTATTACCGCCTCGCAGTTGAAGATGATATTTACTGATCGGATAAAAACAGATTTCTGAGAATTCACCGTAAAAAAGAGGCAATGCCTTGCTCTGTGAATGGAGTTGACACCGCCTCTTTTAAACTGTAACCGAATTATTAATTGACATCGTTCATTTTATAAACCCCGGGGTTAAGATTAAACAAGGTTTTTTCTGCGATAATTTGCGGGGGGTACACCAACTTTTGTTTTAAATAGCCTGTTGAATGCCGCTACAGATTGATAACCTACTCTAGCCGCAACTTCCATGATGTTTTTTTCTCTCCAGGTAACCAGCTTCTACCAATTCTTCAATCAATAACGCCGATGATCTCGGGGATTTGTCGTTCATAAGCCTCGTTAACTCACGAAAAGTAGGCATCCGGTTTTGCCGCATCAAGCTTGAACGGATGTGTTTGAGTGCCTCTCGGGCTCTGATACTGATTGTTTCTGTTGAGGACATAATACGAATTGTATCATCTAGTATACCTTAAAATTTGCAAAACCAATCCGATATAATTTTAAATTTTAATATTAATTTATCCCCGGGCTTTAATTGCTGGAATTTTTAAACTTTAACTTTGAAAATTTTAAATTCATACTTTAAATTTGCAAAGTATGATTGGAGATTTTGTAAACAGGCATATCAGCGAAAAGCTCAAAGGAGCACTAAAAGTAAACCCAGTTACTTTTTTGAACGGAGCGAGGCAAACGGGTAAAAGCAGCCTTATGCAACATATGGCCCCGGAACTTGGGGAATCGGAGCACCCGGCGGAATACCAGACTTTTGATCGCCCCACGGTTATGGCGGCGGCGGCTGCTGCACCCGAAGCATTCCTGAAAGCTTTCCAGCTTCCGCTAATCATTGATGAGGTCCAACTTGTACCTGATCTATTCAGAGCTTTGAAGGTAGTCGTGGATGAAATGCGTTTATCCGACAAAGGCTCTGCAAACGGAAAGTATATTTTAACAGGCTCTGCAAACATCATGGCGCTTCCCAAACTGGCAGATTCGCTGGTAGGACGAATGAGTATTCTTACATTGTACCCTTACACAGCAGCGGAAGCAACATATAATAATTCGGGCGGGATAGACCGCCTACTGACACTCAATTTTAAAGGGATAAAAGACAGAGGAATTACTTTATTAAATGCGATAAGGTGGGCGACATACCCTGAGATATCAAGACTGGAAGATGAAGACAGGAGGACATGGTTGGATGGTTATATAACCTCGATGTTGCAGCGGGATGTGAAGCAAATCGTTGATCTGGAAAAAAGCGCCCTGTTGCCACACATGTTACAGGTATTAGCGACAAGGGTAGGCGGAATGATCAACGAGTCAGATTTGGGACGGGAAGTCGGCATGAACTCGGTGACTGCTAAGTCTTATAGGAATATTCTTAAAATGATGTTCCTCACATTTGATATCAAACCATGGTCGCGCAATATTGCAAAGCGCTTGGTAAAATCACCCAAAGGATATTTTGTTGATACGTCCCTGGCTTGTCATATACTCGATTACAAATTGGAAGATATCGCTAAAACAAAGTCAGAACTTTTTGGACACATGATTGAAAATTTTGTAGCCACTGAATTACTTAAACAGCTCGCGAACGGTGATACCAAGGCAGAACTGTATTATTACGGTACAAGCGATGGAAAAGAGGTAGACTTTATTCTGGAAAAGCCAGATGGCAGTGTACTGGCCATCGAAGTAAAAAAGAGCGAAAAGGTTGACGCAAACGATTTTAAAATAATAAAGCAATTTGCAGAAATTACAGGTAAGGATTTTATCGGCGGTGTTGTACTTTACTCTGGCCAGGATATAGCCCCTTTTGGCACCAATTTATGGGCGGTGCCTTTTCACGTCCTGTGGTAATATCAGCAGTCTAATACGTCGATGACCTGAAAATGAACACGTTCGGATCATCGGCTGCGATAATTGCCGCTCCTGCAGAATGTCAGACTTCTTTTTTGTGATAAAATCTTTTTGAATTAATTCATCGATTTGGTGCTTTTTTATTTGTACAATCGTCTGTAATTCAACTAGAAAATGGTCTTCCAGTTCCAATAGGCACTCGTTCTCGCTACAGAAGACCCATCGACCTGGTGGGTTTTTTGTGGGAGAAAGTCTGCGTGGGATACAAATCAGACAAAGGCGGCTGATCCCGGATTCCCTGGTTTATAAAGGGATGGGTGACCTTGACCCCATACAGCACAGATTTTCAGCGGGATACATGTGTAACCCATATTACAAGGGGGGCTAATGGAACCGGATAATTTTGGTTCATTAAATTTTGGATCATGATATCGCATGAATGCCAGGTCAGCAATACCCCCTGCCCAGCCTGTGTAAAAAGATACAACAGGAATGGATGAAACGAAAAGCGGTATGGGAGGTTGCGGTTAATCCCTTGAGTCAGATGGTCGCTGTAACAGACTGGCGCTTGAACAAAACAAATTAATCAGGCTTTTACGTAAATGCGGCTATCCGCCTGCCGGACAACACCGCTGGCTGCACGAGCTCAGTCTTTTATCACCTGTACCTTTGATAAAACAGCATCATAACTATGAAAAAATTACTGCAAAACAACACGCTGGTTATTGTGGGTGCATTGGCGGGGGGGATTGGCGGTTACCATTACTGGAAATATGCAGGCTGCCTTTCGGGTACCTGCCTTATCAGTTCAAAACCACTGAACAGCACAATTTATGGGGGGGTGATGGGAGCGTTGCTATTTGCGATGATACCTGTTAAAAACCGACAGCCGAAAGGAAATTCAGGAAAGGAGGAGCTGTGAAATCAACTCCAGATAAACGCTTTGTTCTTTTTTGGTGAGATTGATTTTCAAAGTTTTGTCTGATAATATCGGTTTGCCGATTTTGGATTTTTTCTTTGCCATGACCTTGGATTTGTTACAAAATAAGCGGATTTTTCTGGCTAAATCATGCGTAGTTCTACGCAATTTTCCACTTATCAGGAACGCCAGGGTTCGCAGTGAATAGTGCCAGAGAGATCAAATCCCCGATTGGTCACATGCGTACCGGTTTGTCCACCCAGAAATCCTCCCGTAAAACGGATGGTGCCTTTCTTGGGGTCAAACTGGTAACTGCCGCCTTCCTGATGGTCCAGGTTATAGTATTTTCCGTTTTGCAGCAGGATGAACCCCATGCCGATCAGCAATCTTCCCCCGCTGCCATAGGAAGCATATTCACCAATGTATAACTGTGGTGCCGGGTTATCAACTCCTTTGGCCGACTCCCGGGTGGCCGCTTGTATCTCTTTGGCATCAACAGTGGTACCGGGTACATCAGCCAATGCAATAGCCGCGGTACCGGCAGATGCATTCTGTTTGCATTGACGGCTTTCACTGGTGATGGTAAATCTGCCCTGTATGATCCATTTCCCGAAATCATCTTTCAGCATATCAAATTTCCAGCCGTCCATCTTTCCCAAACAGGTTTCCCCATAGTAATGATTGGCAGGATAACCTGCACCATAATCATATACATAGGCTGTCACAAGAAAGGGATAATAACCGCCATTCGGCTTCCCGGCCTGGACCTGCACAAATTTTACGACCCGTTGCGAAAAACCATCCGGCCGGAGTGCCTGTAGTTGTTGGTTAAATACCTGCTTGAACTGGGCGATACTGGGACCTGATTGTGATTGACAGCTTGTTACTGAAAGAAGCAGCAGACAAACTGTCGTTCGTGCTTTTTGGAAAAGTAACTGCATGGTTGCGATATTGAGCGTATAAGGTAAATAAGAATCCGGGAAATATCAAACATCGAAAGGATTTTCAGGAATCATTCTAAACAAACCCCGGAAATCCGATCTTCGAAGGAATATTACAGGTATGCGAATCTTTTCTTTCCTACTCCTGCTGGCTCCTCTCAGTGGCTGGACGCAGGGGACAGCCAACCAGCAGCTATCCGGGTTGTACCAGGAACTTAACAGCAGGTTTCAGCCGGATAATGCCTACCGGACAACGGGTTTTGTGGAACAATACTGGCGGATAGCCGGAAATACCGGTTTTAATGCGACAGTATTTGAACTGGAAAAGCAACTGCAGGCAGCAGGATTTAAAAAGCAGATAGCATCAGAAGCGGAAGCCCCGCTGACCTACCGGATTGAAAAAAGGGCTATGCAACGTCCTACCTGGGAGCCGGTAAAAGCATCGATAGCAATTGCGGAAGGAAATCAGGTGGTGCTTGAATCGACCTCTAACAGGAATATGCAGGTGGTTAATTCCGGCAGCACACCGGATGGCGGCATCACCGCAGAACTTGTCTATGTCGGGCATGGGACGCCAGCGGAATGCAAAGAAAAAGATCTCAAAGGGAAAATTGTATTGGGCGAAGCATCAGCCGCAGCACTTCTGCGCAATACCCGTTCACTGGGTGTTGCCGGCGTATTGTCTTATTCCATGCCTAAATATACGCAGCCAGCTGTCAATACCCATTCCATCCAGTTTCAGCAGATCGCTATGACGGACTCAGCGCACCAACCTTGGGCACTTGCTATTTCCTATGCGGCATTGCAGGAATTGAAAAAACACCTGGCCAGTGGTACCCTGCAGGTGCATGTATTGGTACAGACCAGGATATACCCTTCGGAAGAATATACTGTGGTGGCCAATATCCGCGGAGAAAAAGAACCGGAT
>CAZAOR010000141.1:0-3616 GCA_964486805.1 uncultured Sediminibacterium sp.
GGTCTGTCGGCAGGGTAGCTACCAGTTTTTCAAGTCTTTCTTTCGCAGATTCCTGTTCGGCCTGCATCAACTGAAAATCCATGGGCAGGCAGGTATCCGCAGCTACAAAATAGCCAATGGTATTGATGTCCACCACAGATACCAGGTGCAGTTGCCGGCTGCGGCAATGCAGTGCCGTATCCAGTGCACGCCGGATACTGATGGCGGATACAGCAGAAAAGTCGACAGGTACGAGTATCGCATCAAAGTGTTTCATGGGATGGGATTTATACCGGCATAGCCATTGCCGGGTGTTGATAGGGTGCGATCAGGCCGGTATGCCCTTGCGGGTTCTGCGGGTGATACTGTTGGTGATGGTAACCCAGGTTGGTGAATAAGGCATCTGCCCGGATGGATTCGGCGTATTGCAGAAAGACCCGGGCCGGATGTGCATTGGCGGGCAGACATTGGCATTCAACCTGTACACGTCCGCCATGTTTAAGCCGTTTGAGGGTTTCCGTGAGGTAGTAAAAAGAAGAGGATCTGCCTTCTTCTTCCCGGGATGCCAGGGTTACCAGGTGTATTTTCATACGCCAGGTGCTGGCTGCCTGTAAGATGGCCTGCAAACGCTTTTCCGGAACAGACCGGGTGATTGGTATCACCACCTGCTTCCATTGGGAGATATCCGCTTTGTCCTGCAGCATGGTGAGGATTTGGCAGGGCGATTCTTCCAGGATATATTCATAAGGTGTGCGCCAGAAACGATACCAACTGCTTTTGCGCAGCCGGGGCTCCGGCAGTACAATCATATCGGCGGAATGCTGATGTGCATAGCGGACAATGCTTTTTTTCCAACTGCCCCATTCGAGGGAGGTCTTGATGGGGATGGGGAATTCTTCCTCCAGCCATCTTTTCCAGCTTTTCAGCAGTCCCATTTTTTTGTGGACGGAGTCGTAAAAATTTTCACCTAAAGTGATCCAGGGCAACAGTCCGGCGCTCCAGGCAAATGCTGTGTTTTCAATGAGCAGCAGATGAAGGCTGGCGCCATGTTCCAGGGCCAGTTCGGCAGCCTGACGGGCAAGCAGCCGGTGGCTGGCATTGAACCGGACAGGCAGTATAATTTGTTGAATCGGATCTTGCATCTTAGTAAGTTTTGTTCCGGTATGAAGCTATTTCAGCAGTATAAAAGGCGCCTAAGATCAGGATTAGAAACGCATTAAAAAGGCCGCCAGTGGCGGCCTCAGACTGAGCCGGGAGTTGCTCAGTTCATCATCACTGTTTTTGAAAGCCGTTCCAGTATTTCCTGTTTATCCAGGCGGGCTTTTTCAGGCCGTAAGAGGAGGATAGGAATGGCGCACCGGTGTATGATGGTTTGCGCATAGGCGCCTAAATGAAATTCCCGGTTGAGCCGGTCGGTTTCGGCGGTGATAATAGCGAGGTCATAGTTTTTTTCCGGATCGCTCATTTCATCCAGTACGGCATCTGCAAAATGCGGATCCCGGAAATAATGTTCCAGTCGGTATGGCATGCCATCGGTTTCCAATTTTTCCTTCAGCATCAGGGAGAGGCGGTGAATAATGTGCAATTCGTTTTCATACGCCGGGTTTCGGAGCAGAAAGAGGGTGATGGCGGGGCGCTGCTTTAAAAGCAGTTGACGCACTGCATCGTATTTCTCCGGAACACTCAATAGCGGCCTTGCAGGGAACAGGATCTGGTGAAAGCCGTTTTTCACCGCTTGCTCCGGTACCAGTAAGACGGGTATCCGTGATTTTTCTGCTACCTGCAGGGCATGCGTGCCCGCATAGTTTCCGGAAGGACCATTGTTGCCGTTTTTACCCATCACAATCAGATCGGCATAACGGTTTCGCGCTGTTTTCAGGATGCCATAGGACACCGCCGTTGTTTCGGCAGAATAGCTGCATTGGACTTCGAGGCTGTTGATGGTCATTTTGGCCAGGTTCACCAGCGTTTTCATGTATTCCGGGTTGCGTGGCGGCCGCAGGGTTTCATCATCGGTGTACAATGTATAGTCGCAGTCATCAATATACAGCAGGTGTAATTCCGCCTGGTGTTGCCGGGCAATATCAGCGGCGAGGTGCAGGGCACGGATGCTGCATTGACTGAAATCAATGGGTACCAGGATTTTTCTGATCTGCATACGTTTCATGGGATTGATTTTTGGGGGATTGAAAGAAGTTAAACAATGTATTCTTTTCCATCTTCCGTATAATGGATACCGTACAGCTGTCGGCGCCGGTCGTTCCAGGTTTGTGCATTGCCGGAGAGGCGGTTTTTGCGCAAGAGGTGCATGTCGAGGTCCTGGTAGATCAGGGTTTCATCTCCCGGCTCTGCAATAGCTGCGATGCCTTCGCGGTGAAACTCCGTATCGGAAGGTGTGAGGATGGCGCTTTGGGCATACTGGATATCGAGGTTATCCACTTGTGGCAGGTTCCCGACACAGCCGCTCAATACCACATATAACTGATTCTCGATCGCCCGGGCCTGGGCACAGTAACGAACACGGTTATAAGCGCGCCGTTCATCGGTATTGAAGGGCACAAAAATGATGGAAGCACCCTTGGATGCTGCAATCCGCGCGATTTCCGGGAACTCAATATCATAACAGATATTGATGGCGATCTTTCCGCAATCGGTATCAAATACCTCTACTTTATTCCCTTCTTTGACGCCCCACCATTTCCGTTCATGCGGGGTGATATGCAATTTGTATTGCTTGCCATAGGTACCGTCCCGCCGGAACAGCCAGGAAACATTGTAGAGTTCGTTGTCGGCTTCCACCGTGAGGTGCGACCCGGCAATGATATTGGTATTGTATTTGATGGCCATCCGGCTGAAGAATTCGATATACAGATCTGTAAAACCGGTGAGTTGCCGTACGGCAGAACCGGGCCGTTTATTAGGAAGAAAAGAAAGCAACTGCATGGTGAACAGTTCCGGGAATACTACGAAGTCGGATTTATAATCTGCTGCCACATCGATGAAATATTCGCAATGACGTGCAAACTCTTCAAAACTGCCGATCATCCGCATCTTGTACTGGATGGAGCAGACACGTACATAGGGGGAAAGATCCCGCACCGTATATTCAGGAGCCTGGTAGTCCAGGTTCACCCATTCCAGGAAAGTGGCATAGCCGCAGCTTTCTGCATCACCCGGCAGGTAATCCCGGATGATCCGTTTCAGCCGGAAATCATTGGCTAATTGGGTGGTCAGCACGGGGTCGGCGATTTTTTTATCGATCACCTGCTGCACATATTCTTTTACAGAGAGCCTGGAGGCATAGATATGGTAATTAGGAATGCGTCCGCCTACGATGATGCGTTTGAGGTTTTTGCGCACGGCAAGTTGTTTTCGTTCATCGTAAAGCCGGCGTGCCAGGCGCATACTCCGGAACCGGGGGGATACCATGATCTCGATGCCGTATAAGGTATCGCCATCCGGTTGATGGGTGGATAGGGTTCCCTTGCCGGTTATGGCGGCCCAGGTATGGTGGTCATGGTATTCATCAAAATGCAGGATCAGGGAACAGGAGGAAGCAGCAAGCTGCCCGTCTACTTCGATGCCAATCTGGCCTTCGGGAAAAGCTGCCGTCACCTGCTGCCATTGTTCCTGTGTC
>CAZAOR010000142.1:0-5686 GCA_964486805.1 uncultured Sediminibacterium sp.
ATTCTTATTGTTTGCTGCCATGGTACAGGGTGCTAACCGCTATGCCATAGCCAGCGGTGATTGGGATGATGCCATTTGGGCGGCCACAGCGGGTGGCAGTGCCGGCAGCGCTGCTGTTCCCGGTTCATCGGATGATGTGACGATCCCGGCAGGTATCACGGTTAACATCAATGCCAATGCTGAAAATGCGAGTTCTCTGACTTTGAATGGCACATTGCAATACCTGACAAACCGTAATCTGGTGATCACCAACAGTGGTTTTGTGGAAGTGAATACCGGTGCTACCATCATTTTTTCGAAAAGCGGACAATTGAGGGGCGGGGGAAATAATGCCAGAGGAATCTTGGTAACGATTCATGCAGGCGTAACCATTTATACCGCCAACGCAATGGGATTGAACACAGGTACCGGTAATACCGCACTAACCGGCAGCATCGGGGTAAAACCCGGTAATGTCGGTGCCCCATATTATGATCCGGATATTACTTATATATATAATGGGAATGTCTCGCAGGTGATCGGGAATGCCGTGACCAATGCCAGGTCCCTGACCATCAGTAACAGTAACGGGGTTACTGCCAGTGGTGATTTGACTGTTGACACCCTGCATACAGACGCGGGCAGTATATTGGATATGGTCACCTATCAACTAAATCTGTCCTCAGCAGATAACAATGGAACGCTTTACACACAAAATGTCTCTGCCACCCCTATCACGCCCGGGCTTAGCTGGGGCGGTATCGTTGCTTATAACAGCAGTTCTTCCCAGACAATTGTAGCGGGAGACTATTACGACCTCGATGGAACAGGCGGCGACCGTATCATGAGCCCAACCGATACCATCGGCATTGCAGATGTTTTTACGGTAGGGGCAGGCATATATACGGTAACCAATAGCACGGTTGATTTCAATGGTTCAAGCGATCAGACGATCCCCGCGTTCACTTTCGATCATCTTATTGTCAGCAATAATGGCACCAAGCACATACCCGCGGCAACAACGGTTCAGTGCCAGGCTGTAGATGTAAACGATGCTGCAGGTATTGAAATAGATGCCGATGGCGGCGGGCAGTTGCAGGTGCTATAATACTATCTTATTATGAAGCCTGCCGGTAACAGTTTTTTTCCGTTTGCCGGAATGCCAGTATTTTTGCGTGCCCGTTTGGGCAATCACTCTTTTTAATAGTACAGATATGTCATACGATGTTATCGTCTTAGGCAGCGGTCCCGGTGGTTACCCGGCCGCGATCCGGGCATCTCAGCTCGGATTCAAAGTAGCAATCGTTGAAAAAGAAAGCCTGGGGGGCATTTGCCTGAACTGGGGCTGTATTCCTACCAAAGCCTTGTTGAAGAGTGCGCAGGTTTTTGAGTACCTGAAGCACGGTGAATCTTATGGTATCAAGGCTGCTGGTGCAGATAAGGACTTTCCGGCGGTTATCAAACGCAGCCGCGGAGTGGCTGATAAAATGAGCAAGGGCGTTCAGTTTCTGATGAAGAAAAATAAGATTGATGTGGTGATGGGATATGGGAAACTGAAAGGGAAAGGGAAACTGGAAGTTACTGCAGCGGATGGAACCGTTCAGTTATTGGAAGCGAAATATATCGTTATTGCAACCGGTGGTCGCAGTAAGGAATTGCCGAACCTGAAACAGGACGGACAGAAAGTGATCGGTTATCGGGAAGCCATGGTATTGCCGCAACAGCCAAAAAGCATGATCATCGTCGGCAGTGGCGCGATTGGTGTGGAGTTCGCTTATTTCTATAACAGCATGGGTACCAAAGTAACCATCGTGGAATTCATGCCTCGCATTGTTCCTGTGGAAGACGAAGAGATTTCCAAAGAACTGGAAAAACAATACAAGAAACAGGGTATGGATATCATGACCAATGCTGCTGTTGAATCGGTTGATACATCCGGTGCCGGTGTAAAGGCCCTGGTAAAAAAGCAGGATGGCAGCACCCTCACACTGGAAGCAGATATTGTATTGAGTGCAGTAGGGGTGGTAGCCAATATCGAAAATATCGGTCTGGAAGAATCCGGCATTAAAACAGAAAAAGGGAAGATCCTCGTAGATGCCTACCAGCAAACATCGGTGCCAGGTATCTATGCCATCGGTGACTGTTCTCCCGGACAGGCGCTGGCACATGTGGCTTCCAAAGAAGGCATCAATGCTGCGGAACACATGGCTTACCTGGAGAAAAGAGCACAACATCTCCCGGACACAATCGACTATAACAATATTCCTGGTTGCACGTATTGCAGCCCTGAAATAGCCAGTGTGGGTTATACCGAGAAAGCAGCCAAAGACGCTGGTTATGAAGTGAAAGTGGGTAAGTTTCCTTTTATGGCAAGTGGTAAAGCCAGTGCAGCCGGAGCTACCGAGGGTTTTGTTAAAGTAATATATGATGCCAAATACGGGGAACTGCTGGGTTGTCATATGGTTGGCATGAACGTAACGGAAATGATTGCAGAAGCAGTGGTAGCACGTAAACTGGAAACCACTGCCCATGAGATACTCAATGCTATCCATCCGCACCCGACCATGAGTGAGGGATTGAAAGAAGCAACGGCAGCAGCTTATGGGGAAGCCATTGATATTTAATCCTGTGTCTGCCGCCCCCCATCCAAAGAAAGATTGAAAAGGCCGTTATCGGCCTTTTTTTTATATTTATCAATGAGGAAACCGGTAACGCCTGCTGTGCAGAGTTTTGAATCCCGGCTTATGATAGCATGTCGGATAAGAACCAAGATATCGTACCATTACGCCTGCCCGCACAAGGGTATTTTCTTTATCTGATTACCGATAGTGAAGGCCGCATGCGTTATGCCAGCCCGGTTACACGGAAATGGTTGGCACAATCGGGTTTTGCAAATACAGCATGGTTTCTCGATTCCCTCTCCCCGGATGACAGGTCCAAATATCTTTCTCTGCTCTCCAAATGCGCCATCGATCCCGGAAAAGTGGTCATCGAGCAATTGGTGCATGCCGGCCCGGGTACAGGGCCGGTCGGTGATATTGTGACCTGGCAGATATGCCTGCAGGAAACGGAGAAAGAAAGGCTGATTGAGCATACCGGGCAGGTTCAGCCATCGCCAGGCGACCCGGATTCGGGGGGCTACCTGTCCGCATATCCGCTATCTGTAAAGCAATTGAAATCACTGGTAAGTCATATCCCGGGTGCCATCTACCGCTGCCGTGGCGATGCGTATTTCACGCTGGAGTTTTTCAGCGATGAAATTGAAAGAATCACCGGTTATCCTGCTGCGTATTTTCTGAATAACCGCCAGCATGGGTATTCCAGCCTGGTATACCAGGAAGACTGGCCGAGCGTTAAAGATGCCATACAAAACGCGCTGGACCATAAACAGAAATATGAAATCGAATACCGTATTATCCGCAAAGACGGAAGCATTGCCTGGATAGCGGAAAGCGGGAAAGGCGTGTACGATGAAACCGACCAGGTGAATTATGTAGACGGATGTTTGTTTGATGTAACACATAAGCACTATACGGAAACAGAGTTGATTGCTTCCCGCAAAGAAATACGGCAGTTGGCGCTGGTTGCCAAAAACACGACCAATTCTGTTATGATTGCGGATGCCGCCCAGCAAATCACCTGGATCAATGAAGGGTATACCCGGATCAGCGGTTATACCCTGGACGAAATCCGGGGCCGGAAGATCGGATATTCCCTGGGTGTTCCCGCCAACGATCCCGAACTGGTAGCCCGCGTGCATGAATCACTCCGGGAAAGACGTCCCTACAAGGAAACCCTGGTCAGCCAAACCCGAAGCGGCGAGCAGATATGGCTGGAAGTAGATTGCCATCCGCTATGGGATGAACAAGGGGCGTTTGTCGGCTATATGTCGATTGAAAATGATGTTACACAGGAAGTAACAACCAGGCGGGCACAGGAGGAATTGTTGCAGCGGCTAACCCTGGCGACAGACTCGGCTGGTATCGCCATTTTTGAAATTGACCTGGCTACTAACCAGGTGATCTGGGATGACAGAATGTATGCTTTATATGGCATCGAGAAAGGTCACCCCATCAGCCTGTACAAAGTGTTCGGGAAATCCTTGCATCCGGAAGATGAACCGATGATGCGCCGGATTATTGAAGAATTACTAACCTTGAAAAAAGAGATCAATGGGGCCGTATACCGGATCTTGTTGCCTGATGGCACACTTCGCTATATTGAATCGCATGCCATTATCCAGAAAAGCGGAGATGGGCAAGTACGAAGGCTCATCGGCACCAACCGGGATATTACGGAAACCATTCTCGTTCAGGAGCGGCTGCGGCAACAAAACAAGGTACTCCGGGATATCGCCTTTATACAATCGCATGAAGTCCGCAAGCCATTGGCCAATATCCTCGGTATCATAGAAATACTGCAATCCAGTGGGGCGATGGACGGACTGGAAATTTTCGAGCACCTCGTAGAGAGTGCCAAAGAACTGGACCAGCAGATACGCCAGATCGTTCAGCAGTCGAATATGATGGACGACGAAATTTTCCGGTAGAAGGGGGAAATGAAAAAAGAAAAATGAAAAACCGGCGCGATAGCGGAGATCCCGACATGCTGGCTTTCTGGATCCGTCGGGCGTGAATAAGCACCGGCTAAAACCCAAGGCCAACAGCTAAAGATTAAAGACCTAAGACTGTTCTAACTCTTTGCCCCAAACACTTTCTTCAGGATATCGCTGGTACGAGCCAGGGGATCTTTCCGGATTTTCTCTTCTTCCTGCGCCACTTCATAGAAAATGCCCCCCAATGCACGCTCGGTCACATAACCACTCAGGTCGGGATTCACTTTTTGCAGACTGAATTTATTGTAGGTACTGAAAAGGGTATTCCAGTATTTGGTAGCATTTACTTTCTGGAGCGAGTTTTCAATAACCGGTTTGAAAGCCTGTCCCAGGTCTGCCTGGGTTTTATTCCGCAGGTAGGCAGTAGCAGCAGTATCACTGCCTTTCAAAATCCCCAGGGCATCCTGGAAACTCATTTGCTTGATCGCATTCCCGAAAATAGGGGCGGCCTGTTTACAGGCATCTTCCGCTGCACGGTTCATGCTCAGGATGGCTTCATCTACCTGCTTGCCAAATCCCAGTTTCCGGAGCGTATTTTCAACTTTGACAGCTTCAGGCGGCATCAGAATCTTAACCGCAGCGTTGGCAAAAAAACCATCTGTTTTAGACAAGAGGTCAGCGCCATTCTGCGACCCCTGAACGAGGGCGGCTTTCAGTCCTGCAACGATGTCATCGTTCGAGAGATTCCCGGTTGATTTGCCGCTGATCGCATCCTTGGCTTTTGATAACAATCCTTTTAATCCCTGGCTTTCAGCAAACTGTGTGCCCAGTAAAAGCAGGGCTGCGAAGAGTAATTTTTTATACATGATCTTTCTTTTTCAAAAATGGTGCCATGTTCAAAACTACAGTATCTGAAAGCAAGGGGGTGTGAATGAATTGCTATTTATGAGCCAGGCACAAGCCTTACCTTTGCCGCCATTATGAAATTTGAAAAAGAGATCGGCCGCCGCAGAACCTTCGCGATCATATCCCACCCGGATGCCGGTAAAACGACCCTGACTGAAAAACTCCTCCTTTTTGGCGGAGCAATCCAGGTGGCCGGTGCGGTGAAAAGCAATAAGATCAAAAAGCATGCTACCAGCGATTTCATGG
>CAZAOR010000143.1:0-2509 GCA_964486805.1 uncultured Sediminibacterium sp.
TCCTTTGAATCCACAGGTATACATGGCAAGGTCATTCAAAGTATCGCCCGCCACCAATACGTCTTCCTCTGCTGCGCCAATGAACTGTACCAATTGCCGCAAGGTATTCCCTTTGTTCACACCTGCTGGCAGTACGTCGAGATAAGTATCAGCAGAATAGATCAGATCGCAGCCCAGCGAAGCGATGGCATCAGCTATGTCTTTCAGAATGCTTTCTTCCGAAACAAGATAGGAACAACGCCTTTGTTGCGGCACTTCCTGGTATTCCAATCCATCCAGGTGCTGGAGGGCTTCCCGTATACGTAATACTCCCGGCCATCTGGCTTCCATACTGCTTTGCAGGGGTTCCAATGGTTCCAGGGTATGCCCGTTCACGATCGTTGCTCCTACATCACAAATAATAAAGTCCGGATTGGGAATAATCGGATCATTAAGCAAGGGGATCACAGTTTCAAGTCCGCGTCCTGTTACGAATACCAGCCTTACAGACGTATTCTTCCGGATCAGCCGGTACAATTGCTGTTTGTGAATACTTTTCCCTCCGAGGAATGTTCCGTCCAGATCTGTAGCTAATATCATCTTATTCTTTTTTTGTTATCGAAGTTTTTGTTCAATCAGCCGGAATTCCTGGTAAGCACTGGCATGCTGATGCAGAATCCGGTGGACACTTTGCATGATGGGAAATGATTGTTGGGCGACGGGTATCAATTGTGCCAGTTCCATAGATGCTTTATACCCTTCCGCCACCATCTCCATCGCCTGTAAGGCCTGTTGTACACGGATGCCACGTCCAAGTAATTTACCCAGGGTGCGGTTACGACTATAGTCGGAATAACCGGTCACCAGTAAATCTCCGAAATAGGCAGAATCAAACAGATCACGCGGCTGTGGATTTACAGCCTGCAAAAAATCGTGCATCTCCCGCATGGAATTAGATATAAGCACGGACTGGAAATTGGCACCATAGTTCAGTCCGTCGGCAATTCCTACTGCGATAGCGATAATATTCTTCAGGATCGCAGCAAATTCTACCCCGACCGGATCGTCATTACTAACAGTCTGCACATATTTTACCTGTATGGCCTGCACACAGGTATCGGCCCATTCTTTCGGTTGGGCAGCTAACGTAATATAGGTACGACGTCCCATTGCAATTTCTTCGGCATGACAGGGACCACCCATGACAATCGGCTGTTCACAGAGTTCCATTTTTTTTTGAATAAACTGACTGGGCAAAGTAGCAGTACCGGGAACAAATCCTTTGATGGAGGTGATGACTTTCTTGCCTTTGAGGCATTGTATGTCCAGTTCCTCCAGGGTTTGCTGGAGGTAAGCGGATGGGACCGCAAAAATACAGGTATCGGTACCCTGTAAGGATTGATCCGCCTGGGCCGTAGGGGTGACCCTTTTCATATCCAGCTCTACCTGCGACAGGTAGCGCGGGTTCCGACCGGTAGCTAATACTTGTGCAGCAAGGTCCGCATCTCTCACCAGCCAGGAAACCGCCAGTCCGCTTTCAGAGAAAATACGAACCAGTGCGGTAGCCCAGCTACCACTCCCAATCACAGTTACATTTTGCATAGTACTGCAACCTATAAGGTGCGACTAAATCTAACATTAAACGGAGATTAGAATGAAATTAGAGGGTACATCTGACCACCTGTGACAGAAAATACAGGCGTATGGCAGTGACACGCCCACGGTGTATTCCTATCCGAAAAGGTGCTGATAATTGATATCTACTAACCACGTAAGTTGCCGCTTTTCGTGCTGACCACAATTATGATGATTCATGGCAGTGAAATACTGGAAAGAATTTAATGCAATTCTAATCCGGCTCTTAAGCATGATTAAGAAACAGGCTCCTTCTTACAGGATCAGAACAGTATTGTGATGCTTACTTTCTAAAAACATGTTTCATGCCCGCTTTTTTTCAACAGGTCTTACTTCAAAACACCGTGTATGACTGGCTGATGGCCCTCCTGCTCATACTGGGTGGTTTTATCTGCATTAAATTCTTACAGAAAACGGGCTTACAATTACTTCGCAAATGGGCAGATAAAACAAAAACCAATTTTGACAACTTCCTTGTTTCGCTGGTAGGGAGATGCCTGATTCCTTACCTCTACATCCTGTGTGTAGCAGGCGCTTTCTATAATTTACCGCATCCACCGAGAGCAGGCCTACTCCACATCATATTGTTGCTCACCACCACTTTTTTTGTGTTGCGTACCCTCACACTCTTGTTGCAATACCTGGTCGTTAATTTTCTTCGAAACCAAAAGGATGGTGATACCAAACAGAAACAGGTCAGGGGTATCCTGATCATCCTGAAAGTAATGATCTGGATACTTGGCATCATCTTCCTCATGGATAACCTGGGGTATAATATCACAAGCCTGATTGCGGGATTGGGGATTGGTGGTAGCGCGATTGCCCTTGCCGCACAGACCATCCTCGGCGATCTGTTCAGCTATTTTGTAATCCTTTTCGACCGGCCTTTTGAAAT
>CAZAOR010000144.1:0-4028 GCA_964486805.1 uncultured Sediminibacterium sp.
ATTCGCGGTCTTCCGCTGCAAATGCCTGCACTACCTGCATTCCGGTGATATGCTCCTGCACAAAGGCATTGAGCGCAGCGACGGCATTTCTTACCCGGATAAAACTCTTATTGACACTCTCTTTGAAGTAATAAGTGGCGACCAGCATGATCGGGAAAGGGATCAGGCTGATCAGAGTCAGCCGCCAGTCCATCCAGAACATGGTCCCCAGGGTGATCAGGATCGTAAGCAGATCCGCAATAATGGGGATCAGGCCGTCGGAAAAAATATCATTGATACTCTCAATATCATTGATTGTGCGGGTGGTGAGTGTGCCGATCGGGGTGGTATCAAACTGCCGCAGGTTCAGGTGCAGGATTTTCCGGTAAACCGAAACCCGCATATCTTTTACCACATGCTGCCCCATCCAGGCAGTAATAAAAGTGAAGAAAAAGCGAACGGTGGTTTCCACGAAGAGGAATATCACCTGGAAGATGCTGACCGCGATGATAAAGCGGGTGGCATCTGACAGATCCGTTCCCGATAAGATGAATTTCAGCCAGCCCGGCGCCAGCACGGATTTACCGGTGGCGCGGTCAACGGTTAACTGGATGAGGTAAGGCCTGATCGGTGCGAATGCCGCCATCAGGATCGCCAGTACCAGGCTGAGAAAAAAATAGGACCGGTATGGACGAACAAAATGAAATACCCTGCCGAGGACCGAAGCCTTGAATATTTTCTTAGGAGCCTTTTTATCCATTGAATGGCAAAGGTAGGGACATTGTTCCCCCTGCAATAACCAGTCACATAAATTTTAACCACCCCCGCCCAGGCCCTCTTTTCGTATATTTGTAGACGCTATGCAAGCAGCCCCGGAAACACTGACCGAGTCCTCTTTCCTGCCTAAGTACAACCTCACCCCGGAGCAGGAAAAGAAGGAAATTATCCGGCATTACCGTGCCCTGCTGCGCAGCCTGCGCCCCAAGCTGAAAAAAGGAGACAAGGAACTCATACGCCAGGCTTTTGAAATGGCTGCCGATGCGCATAAAACCATGCGGCGTAAAAGCGGCGAGCCTTATATCCTCCACCCCATTGCCGTAGCCATGATCTGTGTGGAGGAAATCGGTCTGGGTGTGAGAAGCACCATCTGTGCCTTACTGCATGATACGGTTGAAGACACCGATATTACCCTGGAAGATGTGGAAAGAGAGTTTGGCACCGAAATCGCAAAAATTGTAGATGGCCTGACCAAAATCTCCAATGTCATTGACACCAATACCAGCCAGCAGGCAGAGAATTTTAAAAAGATACTGCTGACTTTGACTGATGATCCGCGGGTGATCCTCATTAAACTGGCAGACCGGCTGCACAATATGCGCACCCTGGATCACATGAAACGGGAAAAGCAACTCAAGATCGCTTCCGAAACAGTATGGGTCTATGCCCCGTTGGCCCACCGCATGGGATTGTATAATATCAAGACCGAACTGGAGGATCTGTCCATGAAATACATGGAACCGGAAGCCTACCGGGATATCGCCCGCAAACTCTCGGAAACCAAGCGGGAACGGACCCGGTATATCAATGAATTCATCCGGCCATTAAAAGAAAAACTCACGGCCGGGGGCTTCCAGTTTGAAATTTACGGACGACCGAAAAGTATCCATTCTATCTGGAACAAAATCCGGAAAAAAGGCGTGGCTTTTGAAGAAGTGTATGACCTGTTTGCCATCCGCGTAATCCTGGATTCCGCCCCGGAAAAAGAAAAAGAAGATTGCTGGAAAGTATATTCCATGATTACGGATGAATACAGCCCGGCTCCCGAAAGGCTGCGCGACTGGCTCAGCAATCCCAAAAATAACGGGTATGAAGCCCTGCATACCACGGTGATGGGTCCGCAAGGCAAATGGGTGGAAGTACAGATCCGCACCAAGCGGATGAACGAGATTGCAGAAAAAGGTCTCGCAGCGCATTACAAATACAAAGAAGGTAGTAATGATGAAGACCGTTTCGATAAATGGTTCGGACAGATACGGGAAGTATTGAGTACCCCGGATACCGACGGGGTGGATTTCCTGCAGGATTTTAAAACCTCCTTCCTGGCAGAAGAGATTTATGTATACACGCCCAAGGGAGAAGTAAAAATGCTGCCTACCGGCAGTACCGCACTTGACTTTGCATTTGCCATCCACTCTGCGATCGGTACCAAGTGTATCGGCGCCAAAGTGCACCACAAACTGGTACCGATCAGCCATAAACTCCGCAGCGGCGACCAGGTAGAGATCATCACCAGCAATAAACAGCATCCGACCGAAGACTGGCTCAATATTGTAGTCACCGCCAAAGCCAAAAACAAGATCAAGGATGCCCTGCGCGAAGAAAAAAGAAAGATAGCAGAAGACGGTAAATACATCCTCCAGCGCAGGCTGGAATCCATGGGAGCGGCATACAGCCAGTACAATATCGAAGAACTGGTGCAGTATTATAAACTGCCATCTTCCCTGGACCTTCATTTCAGGATCGCTAACAAAACCATTGACCTGAAAGAACTGAAAGACTTCCAGGTTCTGGGAGACAAAATCGAAATACCCCGGCCCAAACCGATCGTACACGAGGTTACTGCCGATCCCCAGGCAAGGCAGCATTCGGCAAAAGGCAAGGACTCGGAACTCATCATCTTTGGAGAATCCAGCGATAAGATCATGTACACCCTGGCCAAATGCTGCAGCCCGATACCGGGCGATGATGTATTTGGCTTTGTAAGTACTGGTAAGGGACTGATTATTCACCGCACCAACTGCCCCAATGCCGCACAGCTATTAGCCAATTACGGGCACCGGGTGGTGAAAACCAAGTGGGCAAAAAACAAAGAGATCTCTTTCCTGACCGGTTTGCGCATTGTGGGACTGGATGATGTTGGGGTTATCAATAAAATCACCAATGTTATCAGCGGCGATCTCCGCATCAACATTGCCGGGCTTACCATTGAATCAAGGGAAGGCCTGTTCGAAGGTACCATCAAGGTATTCGTACATGATAAGGAAGAATTAGAAGAATTGGTGCACCGCCTGAAATCACTCGACGGTATACAAACAGTTGATCGTTTTGATACGGAGAGCTGATCCTGCCTGCTTCTTCCCGTTTCTTTCTGCGCCATACAGACAATCTGTGAAAATAAAAACCGGATCATCCGGTAAAGCAGCAAGGAACTGTTATTTTTGCGCCAACAAATACTGATTATGGTTGATGTAATACTGGGTTTGCAATGGGGTGACGAGGGAAAAGGAAAGATTGTTGACTATTTCGCACCGAACTATGATATTATCGCCCGTTTCCAGGGCGGTCCCAATGCAGGGCATACCCTGTATGTTGACGGCAAAAAAATCGTTTTACACCAGATACCTTCCGGCATTTTTCACCAGAACACCCTGAATGTCATCGGGGGTGGTGTGGTACTGGATCCGGTAACCCTGAAAAGAGAATGTGATGCAGTAGCTGCTTTTGGGATAGATGTACGGAAAAACCTGTTCATTTCAGAACGAACCAATCTGATCATACCGACCCACCGGGCGCTCGATAAAGCTTCTGAATTGGCAAAGGGTGAAAGCAAGATCGGTTCCACCCTGAAAGGCATCGGCCCCGCTTATATGGATAAAACCGGCCGGAATGCCCTGCGCGTGGGAGATTTACTGGACAAGCATTTCACCACGCAGTACATCAAACTCCGCCTGAAACATCAGAAATTACTGGATAATTTTCATTTTATAGAAGATATCTCCGCCTGGGAGGAAGAATTTTTTGAGGCCCTGGAGTTCCTGAAAACACTGAATGTGATCAACGGAGAATACTTTATCAATGATAAGATCAGTGCCGGCAAGAAAGTTTTGGCAGAAGGCGCCCAGGGCAGTATGCTGGATATTGACTTTGGAACCTTCCCCTTTGTTACTTCTTCCAATACCATTTCCGCTGGGGTCTGTACCGGACTGGGCGTATCCCCCCGACAGATCAACGAAGTGATGGGTGTTACCAAAGCTTATTGTACCCGCGTG
>CAZAOR010000145.1:0-5073 GCA_964486805.1 uncultured Sediminibacterium sp.
ACCGCCCGCAGCATTTTAAAACTGACCGTGGAAGAACTGGAACGCCGAACCGACCTCGAAAAAGAAACCATTTCAGAGGTACGCAGGATTCTGCAGGAAGAGTTTGACCGGGAAGAATAAGCAGCCGATAAGACCGTATCTTTGTCAGATAACGGCAATTGCCTGCAATCAAATACGGCCGGAACCTTTCGCCAGGGTACCGGTACAAGGATCTAAAAAAAGTGAATGTCAGAACTGAAATTACCAAGACTGTTAGCCGCCGCCAAGGAATTTAATATCGGCCAGGATACCCTGGTTGAATTCCTGGTCAAGAAAGGACATCCGAAAGACGATCTGAAGCCCACCGCAAAGCTTACAGAAGAGCAATACTATGCATTGCAGGCAGAGTTCCAGAGTGATAAAGTAGCCAAGAACAAGGCTGACCTGGTTGAAATACCCAAGGGAGCGCAGGGAGAGGCCAAGAAGAAGAAGGACGAGGAAGAGATCGTATTCCGGAAAGAAGAGAAGAAGCCCGCTCCGGCGGAACAGAAACCCGCTGAGCCCGCCCCCGCAGCCCCTGCTCCTGAGCCGGTGCCCGCACCCCCGGTAGCCGAAGAAGCACCTGTTACCAAGATAGCCGCCCCCGAACTGGAAGGCACTACCGTGGTAACCAAGATTGATCTCTCGGCCATCGACTCATCCACCCGACCGAAAAAAACGGCCAAAAAGAAAGAGGAGCCCGCCCAACCCGAACCGGCGCCGGCTGTGGAAGCCACACCCCCGGTAGCCGAAACAGCAGCACCGGTAGTGGCAGAAGTGCCCAAGCCCGTGGAAGAAACCGGCCCTACCATTGAAAATATCAAAGCGGAAAAACTGGAAGGCCCGAAAGTGATCGGGAAGATCGACCTCGCTGCGGTTAACAGTGATACCCGTCCCAAACCAGCGGCCCGGGATGAGAAAAGAAAACGCAAACGCATACCGGTCGATAAAAGCGGCCCGGGTGCCGACGGCATGGGTGGCCAGGGACGTCCCCAGGGACCCGGCCAGGGCGGCGGACAACAGCATCGTCCCGGCGGCGGCCATCATGGCGGACCCCAACGTGGCGGAAACCGTCCCCAGCAGGGTGGTAACCGAGGCGGAAACCGCCACCATCCGCAAACACGCGAAGAGAAAGAAATTGATCAGAAAGCCATCCAGGATAAAATCCGGGAAACCCAGGCCAAACTGGCCGGCACCAGCGGCCGGGGTAAGAGCCTGAAAGCAAAATACCGTCGTGCCAAGCGGGATGAAGCCGCCGAAGCAATGGGTGAGGAACTGACCGACAACAAACTGCAGGTAACGGAATTCGTGACCGTGAGTGAACTGGCCAACCTGATGGACGTAAGCTTTGCCGAAGTGATCGGGAAATGTATGAACCTCGGCATCATGGTGTCCATCAACCAGCGCCTGGATGCCGAAGTGATCGAACTCGTGGCCAGTGAATTTGGGTTTGAAGTGGAATTCATCGGACTGGAAGATGCCGAAGAAATGGACGAATTGGAAGAGGAGGATGAAGAAGAAGACCTGGTACCGCGTCCGCCCATCGTGACTATCATGGGTCACGTAGACCATGGTAAAACATCCCTGCTGGATTATATCCGGAATGCCAATGTGGTAGCCGGTGAAGCAGGGGGCATCACCCAGCATATCGGTGCCTATGAAGTAACCCTGTCCAATGGCAAGGCCATCACCTTCCTGGATACACCGGGTCACGAAGCGTTTACCGCCATGCGTGCCCGGGGTGCAAAAGTGACGGATATCGCCATCATCGTGGTAGCTGCGGATGATGCCGTGATGCCGCAGACGCGGGAAGCTATCAGCCACGCGCAGGCAGCCGGTGTTCCGATGATATTTGCCGTTAACAAGATTGATAAAGACGGGGCCAACCCGCAAAAAATATACGAACAGCTCTCCCAGATGAATATCCTGGTAGAAGCCTGGGGCGGTAAATACCAGAACCAGGAACTATCTGCCAAACAAGGAACCAATGTGGATGTGTTGTTGGAGAAAGTGTTGCTGGAAGCGGAAGTGCTGGACCTCAAAGCTAATCCCGACCGGGAAGCGGCCGGAACCATCATTGAAGCCTCCCTGGACAAGGGCCGTGGTTATGTAGCCACTATCCTGGTGCAGAACGGAACCCTGCGGCAGGGCGACCTGATCGTATCCGGTCAGCATTATGGCAGGGTGAAAGCCATGTTCAACGAACGTAACCAGCGGATTGAAATAGCACCGCCCTCCACCCCTGTTGTGATCCTGGGCCTGAACGGCGCCCCGCAGGCCGGTGAGAAATTCAAAGTGTACGAGGAAGAAGCAGAAGCCAAAGAAGTAGCAACCAAACGGGCACAGATCCTGCGCGAGCAGGGACTGCGGGCACGGAAACATATCACCCTGGATGAGATCGGCCGACGCCTGGCCCTGGGTAATTTCAAAGAACTCAACATCATCATCAAAGGGGATGTGGACGGTTCCGTGGAAGCCCTCAGCGACTCCCTGCAGAAACTCTCCACCGATGAGATCGCGGTACGCGTGGTGCACAAAGGTGTGGGTCAGATATCAGAAAGCGATGTGCTGCTGGCAACCGCATCCGATGCCATCATTATCGGCTTCAATGTACGCCCCTCCATGCAGGCGAATAAACTGTCGGAGCAGGAAGGCGTGCAGATCCGGCTCTATTCCATCATCTATACCGCTATTGATGAGATCAAGAGCGCTATGGAAGGCATGCTGGAACCCCAGTTCCAGGAAAAGATCACGGCCAATGTGGAAGTGCGCGAAGTGTACAAGTTTGATAAAGCCACGGTGGCCGGCTGTTATGTATTGGATGGGAAAATATCCCGTAACAGCAAGATCCGCGTGATCCGGGATGGTATCGTGGAATATCCCAAAGGGGAGGGACAGAGCGCCGAACTGGGCAGCCTGAAACGTTTCAAAGACGATGTAAAAGAGGTATCCACCAATATGGAATGCGGCCTCACCATCAAGAACTATAATGACATCAAAGTAGGCGATATCGTAGAAGCCTTTGATGTGGAAGAAGTAAAACGGACACTTTAACAAGCCCCCGGACAAGGGAACAATAACCCGTCTTTAACGCTTCCTTTTGAAATTTAACGGGGTGTTTAGTTATTTTTGGTACTTATGAGGACTATGAAGCAGGTTTTATTCGGGGCGATGGTTGGCTGTCTTTGCGGAATCATGCTTCCCGCATCAGGCCAGACCAAAAAAGTGGTGGCTGATAAGATCGTAGGCCAGGTAGGGGATAAAATCATCCTGCTTTCAGATATCCAGAACTCCCTTGCTGACATCAAAAGACAGGCACAGGGCCAGGACAATGTGGTACTGCCCACCGAATGCCAGATCATGGAAAGCCAGTTGATCCGGAAAGCGCTGGTTTTACAGGCCCAGAAAGATTCCCTCCATATCAACGAAGAAGAAATTGATGCGGCACTGGATAACCAGGTCCGTTCCTTTATCCGCCAGTATGGCTCCAAAGAAGTACTGGAAGAAATTGCCGGGAAAACCGTTTACCAGATCAAAGAGGACTTTCGCGAAGCATTCCGGGAGAAAAAGCTGGCGGAAGACATGCAGAAAAAAATCATTGACGCGATCAAAATCACCCCTAATGAGGTAAAAGCCTTCTACAATAAGATACCCAAGGACAGCCTGCCTTTTTATGAGAGTGAACTGGAAATGAGCCAGATCGTGATCCATCCCAAAGCCAATAAAGATGTGGAGGATTATATCACCAAACAATTATACGATTACAAACGCCAGGCCGAACTGAAAGGTGGCAACACCTTCGAACAGTTGGCAAAACTGTATAGTGAAGATCCGGCGGTCAAGGAAAACGGCGGACAGTACACGCTGAACAGGAACGATAAGAACATGTGGGATCCCACCTTTCTGGCTGCGGCATTCCGTTTGAAAGATGGGCAGATATCCCCCGTGATCAAATCCAAATTCGGCCTGCACATCATTCAGATGGTGAGCCGTTCAGGCGATGAAGCCGTTGTCAAACATATCCTGCGCATCCCCCCCATCACCCAGGACGAAATAGACCTGACCAAGAAAAAACTGGACTCCGTGCGGCAGGACCTGATCAGCGGAAAGATCAGTTTCGGCGAGGCGGTAAGCAGATACAGCGACGACGATAACAGCAAGTTCAGCGCAGGCGCTTTATCCGGCCGCGATGCATTCGGCAATACGACTACCTTCCTGAATATTGACCAGTTGGACAAAGAAGTAGTGGTACTTCTGAAAAATATGAAACCCGGTGATTATTCCGAGCCGCAGGTATTCAAAGACGAATCTGGTAATACAGCCGTTCGTATTTTGTATCTTCGTACCCGTACGGAACCGCACCGGGAGAACCTGAAAGAAGATTATGACCGGGTTGCCAAACGGGCGCTGGAAGAGAAAAAGAGCGCCGTACTGGAAACCTGGTTCCGGGAACATATTCCTACCTATTACATATCCATTGATAAAGCCTATGACTCTTGCCCCAGCCTGGCAGAGTGGAGGCAGGCAGCAGACGCCCTGGCTAAAAAAGAGGATTGATCATCCAGTCTGCATACCGGGCTCCATAACCTGGCGATCAACCGCACAAAGCCTATATCCCCTGATGCTTACGTATCATGAACAATTATGCATGAAGACTGTTTTCTGACAGTCATCATCAGCCAATCCAGTCTCCGGCCTTTTAGTCCACCCTGTCCTTAAGACCATCATAACCTTATTAAAGAGAGGCATGGTTTGCAATTTTTTGTGATATGGATACTGCAGTTCCCCCCTATGCCATGCAGGAAGCCGGCAAAAGCCTCCTTCCGCATGTATTGATTGTAGAAGATGACGAGACGCTCCGGCATACCCTGGTAGCCGGCATGCGTTCATTTTGCCGGCCGACCGCTGTGAGCGACTGCGCCGCAGCCCTGGAATGCCTGCAGGCGGAAATACCGGACCTGGTACTATTGGATATCCTGCTCCCGCCTCCCATGGATGGATTTGCTTTGTTGCAACAGATCAGGCAAGAGCCCGCATTCAAAAACCTGCAGGTGA
>CAZAOR010000146.1:0-2951 GCA_964486805.1 uncultured Sediminibacterium sp.
TGGTATTGTTTTGCGACGGATACTACAAAACGAAGATTGGCTTTAACCAGCCGGTCAAGCGCTTTCTGATCGCCCTGCCGGATCCGCATGGCTAACTGTACTTCTTCCTCCGGCGTGATCAGGTCGACCTTGCCGATTTCCTGTAAATATTTCTCCAGGCTCTGTGACTCCCGGTTGGTGATCGATTTGGTGATCTTGAGTTGGCGCATACTCATAGCAACAGCGTTTGGTCAATACGGGGTATTATAGGGTAATGATGGGTTTAGATAAACTGGTATCGAAACACAACGCCAAATCACCTCGACATAGCAATTTAAGAAAATTTTAAATGTTCTCAAAAAAATGTTTTTTTACAATCTATTGTTTTTCAATTATTTAAGCAATGTGTCCGGGGTAACCAGGCGATTTGGGCAAGGGGAAAGCCGGGGTTGTCAAAAAAACATTTGGGCAGGAAGGATTATTTAATATTATTGCAGCCCTACGCCAAGTAGGCAAAAGAGACCGTAATGAGTAAGAAGCAATTATTTACGTTGGAATTTCCTGTCAGATGTTCTCCTACCATATTGTATGAATTCCTGGCCACCCCTGCGGGACTGCAGGAATGGTTTGCAGATAAAGTAGATGAATGGGAAAATGTGTTCAGTTTTTCCTGGAATGGCGGCACCCCGGACAAGGCGACTTTGCTGGACAAAGAGGAAGATAAGTTTGTCCGTTTTCACTGGCAGCACAGCGATAAGCAGGAATATTTTGAATTCCGCATTGAAAAGACAGAGATATCCAACCAGACGATCCTGGTAATCAAAGATTTCGCTGAAAAAGGCGATATCAAGGACCAGAGCCAGTTATGGGAATACCAGATCAAGGAGTTATTTCACCGCCTGGGCGCCTGATCCTTCCTGCAGCATATCTGCCAACTCCCGGAATTTTCTTTCAAAAAAATCTGGCAAAGTCTCCCACTGGCTAAGTGGCCAGACTGCGATTATCTTCAGGATAGCTTTATCGGCAGCGAAATGGCCATTCCATTGTTGTAAGGACACCTGACCGGCAGCTGTAATATCCTGTTCCCATGGCTGCTCACCGTCTGTGATCAGCCATGCCCCATCCGCATCGGGACTCTGTTTGGCAGCAAGCAGGTATTTTGTGACGGATGCTTCCCACTGGCTGCGAAAACCTCCCTGCAGGAGCAGGCTGATACTCGCATAACGGCCCCACCAAAAGAAACTGCGGATCGCCAGCATATCTGTTCTGCCGAATTGCCGCGGATAATCCAGCATGACCCATGGCAGCCCTTTATATTGTTCGCCCTTGGCGATTTTGGGTGCGAGTACGGCTGTTTCTTCCTGGAAAAGCGGATGTCCGGCCGGCAATATGGTGCGGTATACCTCACTCAATGAACCGAACAGGGTATACACTTTTGCAATCAGGGCATTCTTTGTTAAAATCCAATCCGGGTTTAACAGCAGTTCCTGTTCCTCTTTTGAAAGCACTATTTTTGTCGGGCTCATGCAACAATATTACGCAGGACCTTGCTAAAAAAACTCGACATACTGATCATCCGGTCTTTCATCGGTCCGTTCATTGCTGCTTTTGCGATCTCGCTTTTTGTCCTTACTATGCAGTTTTTCTGGTTGTACATCGATGACCTGGTAGGGAAAGGTCTGGATTTATGGACTGTGATGAAACTGGTAGGACTGGTTGCCCTTTTCTGGGTGCCGATGGCTCTGCCGCTTGCGTTGTTGTTTTCTTCGATCATGACCTTTGGCAACCTGGGTGAAACCTTTGAACTGGTAGCCATCAAATCAGCCGGTATCCCGCTGCTCCGGTTTATGCGGCCGCTCATGGTCATTGCCATACTGTTCTGCGGGCTGGCCTTTCTGTTTAATAACAATATCATCCCGGTTACCCAGCTCAAATTATCGGCCCTGAAATACGATATCATCGTATCCAAGCCGGCTATTGATATCAAGGAAGGAGTGTTTTATGATAAGATTGAAGGCTATGTGATCAAGCTTGGCAAAAAGGAGAAGAATGACAGCATCATACACAATGTGGTGATTTTTGAAAAAAGGTATGGCTTACAGGACAATCTACTCTTAGCGAAGGATGGCGTCATGCGTATTACCAGCGATAAAAAATTCCTGGAGTTCATATTGCATGACGGTTGGCGTTATGAAGAAAAAGGAGGCAGGGGTACACTCAATACCCAGTTTACCCGCATGGGTTTCAGTGAATATAAAAAAGTATTTGACCTGAAGAGTTTCCAGTTAAACAAATCAGGCGATAGTTCCTTTTATGATCCCAAGATGCTGAGCCTGCGGCAGTTGAACAGCGCGATTGACTCCATCAGTAATACGGACAGTATGTATGCGGCACGTATCAAACGCGATGTTTCGCCTTATTTCCAGTTTACCCATTACCTTGACACGGGCTGGGCGCATACGGATACCATGCATCTGAAACGGGTCAATAATTTCATGCAATTAGTGCCTGACTCATTAAAGCCCACCCTGGTGGATGCAGCCATGAGCCAGATTGGCAATATCAAAAACAACCTGAACCTGCAGGCGGAGGACAGCAAAAACCGACGCAACTCCCTATTACTGCACGAGATCGAATGGCACAGGAAATTCACCTTGTCGGTTGCCTGCCTGGTACTCTTCCTCATTGGTGCGCCATTGGGTTCCATCATCCGGAGAGGCGGACTGGGTACGCCGCTTGTTTTTGCCGTTATTTTCTTTGTCACATTCCACCTCTTCAACACTTTCGGTGAAAAATTTGTAAAATCTGATCAGGCCAGTCCGCTAATGGGGATGTGGTTATCTACTTTTGTATTAATTCCTGTTGGCATATTCCTTACTTATAAAGCAATGCGAGACTCCCAGTTGTTTAACCAGGAGTTCTATTACCGCGCCTTTAAACAGTTGCGGAAAATTTTGACTAATTTTAAGATT
>CAZAOR010000147.1:0-4272 GCA_964486805.1 uncultured Sediminibacterium sp.
TTGTAATCATAGCGGTCAAGATGATCCTCGGTTATATTCAGCAGTACTGCGATATCGGGGCGGAATCTCTGGATGTCATCCAATTGGAAGGAGCTTACCTCCACCACATAAACCGGTTTGGGGGCAAGAGCCACCTGTTTGGCAAAAGAGATTCCGATATTCCCAACCAGGGCTGCGTCTACTTCCGCCACCTCGCAGATATGATGAATCAAAGCAGTGGTTGTACTCTTGCCGTTACTGCCGGTAATTGCCACGATCTTGCAGTTTTCACAAAAACGGTATGCCAGCTCGATCTCACTGATCACCGGTATCCCCTGATTTCTGACCTGCTTAACCAGTTCATTCTTTTCAGGAATACCCGGGCTTTTCATCACTTCATCTGCCGAAATAATCCGGTCAATACTGGCGCCCCCCTCTTCAAACGGTATGTCATGGGCTACCAATTCCCGGCGATAATGCGGCTTGAGTGAACCGGCATCACTCAGGAAGACCTCATATCCCTGCTTTTTACCCAGCAGGGCAGCGCCAACACCGCTTTCACCACCTCCTAATATGACCAGTTTATGCGCCATGAATCCCTTACCTGATTTTTAGTGTTACAATTGACATCACCACACAGATGATGGTAATGATCCAGAAACGAACTGCTATTTTACTTTCATGAAATCCCTTTTTCTGGTAATGGTGATGCAGGGGACTCATCAGGAATACCCGTCTGCCTTCTCCATACTTTTTCTTGGTGTACTTGAAATAACTTACCTGTATGATCACACTCAGGTTCTCTACCAGGAATACCCCGCAAAAAATCGGAATCAATAATTCTTTGCGAACGATGATGGCCAATGAGGCGATGATACCGCCGAGCGCCAGGCTGCCGGTATCTCCCATAAAAACCTGCGCCGGAAAGGCGTTGTACCAGAGAAAGCCGATACAGGCGCCTACAAATGCGCCGACGAATATGGAGAGTTCACCCAGGTTGGGGATATACATCACATCAAAATAATCAGCCAGCACATAGTTCCCGCTTACATAAGCAAACACACCGATACCTGCACCGATAATGGCACTGACCCCTGCGGCCAGCCCGTCCAATCCATCAGTCAGGTTAGCCCCGTTGGAAACGGCCGTAATAATAAAAGTGACAATGACGATATAAATAATCCAGGTATATTTCTCCGCCCCGGGACCGATCCAGCTTATAAGCCTGCTGTAATTGAACTGGTGTTTTTTTACAAAGGGGATGGTGGTGATGGGCGTTTTTACTTTGACAAATCTTTTATTGATACCATTTAGCTGGCGTGTAACGATATTGCTGTCCTTTGCAAGCCTTTCCCCCTGTTGCAACAAAGCGATGGATGGGTCCGCAATAACTTCTCTTTCAACAGTCACTGCATTGCTGAAATAAAGGGTCACGCCGATGATGATACCGAGTCCGATTTGCCCGACAACTTTTGAAACACCGGCTAATCCATCACTGTCTTTTTTCCGATAAGCTTCTCCCCTTTCCTGGGCTGCCTTCCTGGCGCGTATTTTAAACAAATCATCCAGGAACCCGATAATACCCAGCCAAACAGTGCACAAAACCATCAGTCGAACGTAAACTTTGTCCAGATTGGCAAACAACAAGGTTGGTATCAGGATACTGAGAAGGATAATGATCCCGCCCATTGTCGGCGTGCCTTTTTTCTGCAGCTGCCCTTCCAGGCCGAGGTCCCTTACGCTTTCCCCGATTTGTTTCTTTTTCAGGAACAGGATGATGCGCTTTCCGTAAACAGTAGCAATGATCAGGGAGAGAATCACGGCCATGGCAATACGGAATGTTTGATACTGGAACAGCCCGGATCCAGGTATATGGTAGTTTTTGTTTAGCCAGTTGAACAGATAGTATAACATATTCGGTATGTGTGATAGGGTTGGCCGGTTTATTTATTTTCCCAGTAACGCAAACATTTCTTTTACAATCGCTTTATCATCAAAGGGATGTTTCACACCAGCGATATCCTGGTACTTCTCATGTCCCTTTCCTGCAATCAGGATAATATCTTCCTTATGCGCAAAGCTGACTGCTGTTTTGATGGCTTCCTTTCTGTCCGGCACAACAATATATTTGCGCCGGGCTGCACTAGTCAGACCTTCCTGCATATCCTGGAGTATTGCCTGAGGATCTTCTGTTCTGGGATTATCGCTCGTCAGTATCACCCGATCGCTGAGGTCACAAGCTGTTTGTGCCATAACCGGTCGTTTGGTTTTATCCCGGTCACCGCCGCATCCTACTACGGTAATGATCTGCTCATGTCCTTTGCGTAATTTTCTGATCGTCACCAGTACATTTTCAAGGGCGTCCGGCGTATGCGCATAGTCTACGATTCCGATTATGAGCTGACTGCTTACCTGGTAATCAAATCTCCCCTCCGCGCCGGTCAGTAAACTCAGGGCTGTCAGGAGCTGCTCTGCATCTTCTCCCAGGCAAATACCCGCGCCGTAAACTGCCAGCAGGTTATAGGCATTGAACTCGCCTATGAGTCTGAAATGCACCTGGCGCTCATTCACCAGCATCACCAAGCCGGTGAGGCTATTCTCCAATATCTTTCCTTTGAAATCGGCCGGTGTCTTGAGGCTATAGAAATATTTATGGGCGGCCGTATTCTGCAGCATCACTTCCCCGCGTTTGTCATCCAGGTTAGAAATCGCAAAAGATCCCGCGGGCAAATGGTCAAAAAAGCTCTTTTTTACCCGGATATACTCGTCAAAAGTTTTGTGATAGTCCAGGTGATCATGGGTGATATTACTGAAGATGCCTCCGGCAAAATGCAGGCCGGTTATTCTGTGCTGGTGTATGGCATGGCTGCTGCATTCCATAAAAACATGGGTGCATCCGGATTCCTGCATCTGGCGGAGCAGGGCATTCAGGCTCACAGCATCGGGTGTTGTATGTGTTGCCGGTACAATTATATCGCCGATCTGGTTCTGAACCGTACTGATCAGCCCGCAATGGTAGCCTAATTGGGTAAACAGCTTGAACAATACGGTGGCGATTGTCGTTTTGCCATTCGTACCTGTTACGCCAGTCAGTTTCAGGTAGCGGGAAGGTTCGCCATAAAAATGATGTGCCATCCAGGCAACTGCTTCCTGGGTATTGTTCACCAACAGGTAGGTAACGCCTTCCTTACGGGTAACCGGCATGATTTCGCAAACAATGGCCAAAGCGCCCGCTTCTGCCGCCGCATCCATGAAGCGGTGTCCATCGGCTTGTGCACCCCGGATAGCAACAAATACGCATCCCGCTTGCACCTGCCTTGAATCGATAACGATAGCAGTTATTTCCCGATCGGTAGAACCAATCACTTCACGCAGGTGTACCCGGTACAGAATATCTTTTAATACAGGCATACGTATCAGTTAACTGGATTTAAAGCCATGGTAATTTTTTGTCCTTTAGCGATCGGAGCGCCTGCCGCGATCGACTGGTCCGTCACTCGGCCGGTACCTTTGATATCGACCTTTAATCCCATTTGTTCACAAAGCGTAAGTGCATCTTTCAGGGTCCTGTTCCGCAAATCGGGCATGCTGTTTTCCCCGCTTGTTTTTGCCTGGGCCAGGGTAATCCCCCCGTTTCGGGATAAAGTCACCCAGTCAGCCTGTGCACCCGCAGCGTCCGTATATCGGATACCCAGTTCATGGGCTATCCGCAGGAAATCCGGTCGCTGGCCTGCATATTGAAAGCGGCTGCTATCCGGAACAGGTTGCAGTTCCTCATTTTTACCGGCATGGATATAGGTACTGTATAGCCGGTCGGCGATTTCGCGGAAAACCGGGCCTGCTACTTCCGCTCCGTGGTGAATCAATGCTTTGGGCTTGTTAACAATGACTACTACGCAGGTATATTGGGGATTATCAGCCGGGAAATAACCGGCAAAAGAAGATTGATAGATCTCATCGGCATAGCCCCGGTTACCGCTGGCTACCAGCGCTGTGCCGGTTTTACCTGCCACCCGGTAGGGTGTACCCTGCATAACTTTGGCGGCCGTGCCTTCTGTACAAACCCCTTCCAGGCATTCTCTGACCAACTGCAGGGTCTGGCTGCTGCAGATCTGTTCCTCCAATACTTTCGGCGCAAAGGTTTTCACGGGAACCCCTTCATCCTGGATAGCGCCTACCAGGTAAGGCTGCATCATTTTACCCCCATTCGCTACGGCATTGTACAAAGTAGCTGTACGCAGGGGGGCAATTGTCAGGTTATACCCAAATGCCATCCAGGGCAGGGTGGTAGGG
>CAZAOR010000148.1:0-4202 GCA_964486805.1 uncultured Sediminibacterium sp.
ATGGGGGATGCCAGTGGGGGCGGCTATGCCGGTTCCCGCTCCGGCAGGGGGGATGCTCTTTTTAGATTTTTTCGACATAATCAGTTTGCAGCCATAAAAATAGGTCTTCAAATGGAATATCCGACAGACAGCCTGGATTCGCCGGGGAATAATGATAGCTTGTAAATGAATGACTTAGGCTTTAGATAATGGATGAAACCGGGATTCCTGCCGGATTGTAACGACATGCCATCTTATACAAGCGCCTTTTTACCGGATTCTGATAAAAATCTATGAAAATACTTGTCTGTTCAAATGCATCCGCTTACCTTTGCAACCCCAATGAGAAAATTGGGTTTTGACTATGTCTCAGCGAATCAGGATCAAATTGCAGTCTTACGATCACAATCTGGTAGATAAATCTGCCGAAAAGATCGTAAAAACCGTACGCAGTACGGGTGCGGTGGTTACGGGACCTATTCCCCTGCCGACACACAAGCGGATTTTTACGGTACTCCGTTCTCCGCACGTGAATAAGAAGAGCCGGGAGCAGTTCCAACTGTGTACGCATAAGCGCCTGTTGGATATTTATACCTCCTCTTCCCGGACTGTGGATGCACTGAGCAAACTGGATCTGCCTTCCGGTGTGGAAGTCGAGATCAAAGCCTGATAAAGTCTGCCCTTGCATAGGGGTAGCATTGTTCTTGATTTTGTTTCACCTGCCAAATCCGCCTTCGGGGGACCAAAGCAGCTCTGAATTTGAATAGCCGGGTTAAAACCCTGGCAATTACATATAAACAGGCCCTTCGAGGTTTGTTTGCTGCCGGTACTTCCCCTTTCTGGAGTGATTCAGAAAAACATCGGAAAAGGTTGGCAGAAACAAGGATTGAATCCCGGTTCATCGCCAGGATGTCCTCATAACCTTGCGGGGCACAAACCGCAAAAGATGAAAGGTATTATTGGCAAGAAAATCGGGATGACCAGTATTTTCGCTGCAGATGGTAAACAAACTGCCTGCACGATCATAGAAGCTGGTCCCAACACAGTTACCCAGGTAAAGACGCAGGAGTCTGACGGGTATTCCGCACTGCAGCTCGCATTTGGCGACAAGAAAGAAAAGCATTCCAACAAGGCTGAACAGCATCACTTCTCCAAAGCCCAGACCGGGCCCAAGCAATTCGTAAAAGAATTCCGCAATTATTCCATTGATAAAACCCTCGGGGAAACCGTTTCTGTGGAGATATTCTCAGAAGGGGATACCGTAGAAGTGGTGGGCACTTCCAAAGGCCGCGGTTTCCAGGGCGTTGTAAAACGTCATGGTTTCTCTGGTGTAGGTGAAGCATCCCACGGTCAGCATGACCGTCAGCGGGCACCTGGTTCAGTAGGCGGTTCTTCTTATCCTTCCCGTGTATTCAAAGGTATGCGCATGGCAGGCCGCATGGGTGGCGACAGGGTGAAAACAAAAGGCCTGAAAGTGGTGAAGATTTTCCCTGAAAAAAATTACATCCTCGTGAGCGGATCTGTACCCGGACACAACGGATCCATCGTGTTAATCCAGAAGTAATCACGCTTTAATCCCATGAACATGCAAGTAGATGTATTAAATATAAAAGGACAGAAGACAGGCAGGACCATTGAACTGCCGGAGGAAGTATTTGGTATCGAGCCGAATGACCACGCCATGTACCTCGCTGTCAAGCAATACCTGGCACAACGCCGCCAGGGAACGCACAAAGTAAAAACCCGTGCGGAAGTACACGGTGCCAGCCGCAAGCTGCACAAGCAGAAAGGTACCGGCGGATCCCGTAAAGGCAATATCCGTAACCCTTTGTACAAAGGCGGCGGTACCATCTTCGGACCCAAACCGCATGCGTACGGCTTCAAACTGAACCGTAAAGTAAAAGACCTGGCAAAAATGTCGGCTCTTACTTACAAAGCAAAAGAAAATGCAATTGTAGTGGTAGAAGATATCAGTCTGGAAGTGCCGAAAACAAAAGCAGTTACCGAAATCATGCAGCACCTGAATGTGGCGGATAAAAAAGCACTGATTGTATTGCCTGAGTACAATGATAACCTGTACCTGAGTACCCGGAATATCCCCAATGTGGGTAGCACCCTGCTGGCAGATATCAATACTTACGATATCATGAATGCAGATGTGCTGGTAATTACCGAGAACACAGCCAAAATCTTCTCTGAAGAAGAAGTAGCGGCGGAAGCCTAATTAAGAAATGTTTCAAACTCAATGCTATGAAACTGAATGAAGTACTGATAAAACCCATCCTGACCGAGAAAGCCAATGCACAGCAGGAAAAGCTGAAGCGATATGCATTCCGGGTAGATCGCAGGGCAAACAAACTGTATATCAAAAAAGCTGTAGAGTCATTTTATGTGGTGTATGTAGTAGTTGTGAATACAGCAGTGGTTCCCGGTAAAAACAAAACACGTTATAAGAAAGCCGGATTTATCCAGGGGATGAAGCCGTCTTATAAAAAAGCACTGGTAACGGTAGCAGAAGGTGACAGCATCGATCTGTACTCCAATATCTGATCCGGAACCCGTTGAAGAATGGTAGTTCAACTACCGCAAAAGTTGAATCATAAACAGCTCTCTCCGGAGGGCATCGAAAAAAAGAGACCATGGCACTGAAGAAGTACAAACCCATGACAGCCGGCACCCGTTGGAGAATCGGGAATGCCTATGCGGAAGTTACGACGGATAAGCCCGAAAAGACTTTGCTGGAAGCGCAGAAAAGCACAGCAGGTCGCAACTCCCAGGGACGTCGTGTTTCCCGCTATCGCGGTGGCGGTAATAAACATCATTATCGTGTGATTGATTTTAAAAGAGATAAACGTGATGTTTCAGCCACAGTAGCATCCATTGAATATGATCCCAACCGTACCGCATTTATTGCCTTGCTGCAGTATGCCGACGGAGAGAAGCGTTATATCATCGCTCCGCAGGGATTACAGGTAGGCGCCAAAGTGGTAGCAGGTGATGATGTGGCTCCTGAGATCGGTAATGCATTGCTGATGAAGAATATGCCCCTGGGTACCATGATCCACAATGTGGAAATGCAACCCGGTCAGGGTGGTAAACTGGTGCGCAGTGCCGGTGCTTCTGCCCAGTTGGCCAATAAAGAGGAACTGTATGCTGTTCTGAAAATGCCCTCCGGCGAATTGCGGAAAGTGCTGATCAATTGTTATGCGACAGTTGGGGTGGTATCCAATAGCGATCATAACCTGCGTACTGCCGGAAAGGCTGGCGCCAATCGCTGGAAAGGTATTCGTCCGCGTGTTCGCGGGGTAGCCATGAACCCGGTAGATCACCCGATGGGTGGTGGTGAAGGTAAAGCCTCCGGCGGACATCCGAGAAGCCGGACCGGCAAATACGCCAAAGGCGAGAAGACACGCACAAAAGGAAAAGGAAGCGATAAACTGATCATTCAAAGGAGAGACGGTAAGAAACTGGCAAAATAAACAGTAACCGGTATCTCAAAACTTAAATCATCAAATTAACTCATAATTATGGGTCGTTCGATTAAAAAAGGTCCTTACGTAGACAACAGCCTGGAAGGGAAAGTGCTGGCGATCAATGATGGCAAGTCCAAGAAAACAGTGATCAAAACCTGGAGCCGTCGCAGCACTATCACACCCGATTTCGTAGGCCATACGTTTGCGGTGCATAACGGGAATAAATTCATACCGGTTTACGTGACTGAGTTCATGGTTGGTCATAAACTGGGAGAATTTGCACCCACCCGGAATTTCAGGGGTCATGCAGGATCTAAAAAATAACTGAACAACTGGTCTTTGGCTTTTAGTCTTTGGTCTTTGGTAATCACTGAAAAGACTAACAACTAAAGACAAAAGACCAAAGACAAAAGTCCTAAATAAAATGGAAGCAGTAGCAAAACTGAACAACTATCCCACCGGCCCGCGCAAAATGCGCCTGCTGGCTGACGTGATCCGCGGAATGGAAGTGGAAAAAGCCCTGGCAATCCTGGAGCATCATCCGCAGCACAATGCCACTCCGCTGGCGAAACTGCTGAAGAGTGCAATCAGCAACTGGGAACAGAAAAACAATGGTGCCAGTGCAGCAGATAGCAGCCTGGTGGTAAAAACCGTTTTTGTAGATGGCGGCCGTATCCTGAAACGCATGCGTCCTGCACCACAGGGCCGGGGTTACCGGGTTCGTAAGCGCAGCAACCATGTTACTTTAAT
>CAZAOR010000149.1:0-3367 GCA_964486805.1 uncultured Sediminibacterium sp.
GTGCGTTCAGTAGTGTTGTGGTCGCGAACATGAATAGCGCAATTTGCGCAAGTAAACCTTTAGTCATGTGAATTCTCAAAACCTTGCACTCCACTTCGATGTTTGCGCAAACTACTGCTTTCTCCAGAGGGACGCTCTGGAAGGAGTATTTCTGTCGCAATCATATAGCTTTGTATGAAAACAGAGGATCATCTTTTTCTCCTAGCCCCAAGATTTAGTCTAAATTGCCTTTAGGGACATTAGAGAAGACGAAATATCTCAAAGATTTCTGCACTTTCACGGATTCGACATGCAGGCCGGCACGGCCAGAGAAGATAGAACAACCTGAAAGAAATGGAACTGGGCTAATCGCTTCACTGCTACTAGTCCACTCCCCAGATCAGCCAGTTGCTTGCGTGGAAGCTTAATAGGCTCCGATTTTCTGCAGCACAACCGGTAAGGTGCAAATGAAGATCCGCGCATCGAATCGAAGGCTCCACGAGCGAACATAGAGCTCATCAAGCCATGCACGATGCTGGTATCCGACGTTGCTCCGACCCGAAACTTGCCATAGGCCCGAGATGCCGGGCTTGGCGGCCAAATAATACCGGAGCCGATTTCCAAAAAACGTGGTCTCCGCATCGACTATGGGGCGAGGACCTATCAGTGACATCTCACCGCGAAAAACATTAATGAGCTGAGGCATTTCGTCCAGACTCCATCGACGCAGAAACGAGCCGATACGAGTGATACGCGGGTCATACAATCCCTTTTGCATACGCCATTCGAGGACAACTGCACCGGATTGACTTCTGTGAAGATTTGCCTGCTGCCCGGACTTCGTTTTCATCGTGCGGAATTTCCATATACGAAAGTGTCGTCCATCCTGACCGATGCGCTCTTCGCGATAAAAGACCCCACCTCGCGACGTTAGAACAATACATCCAGCAATCAGGAGCCCCGGAAGAACGGCGATTGCCAAAAGTAGCATAGAACTCATCAAATCAATAGAACGCTTGACGAACTGATAGCGCCAAGAAGCAATTTGAGGTACTTCCGCCGCGCACTCGTCATTCTGTCTAATGGTGATTTGAGAACGAATCGGACTCGGAATAGAGGAAGTGGCACTCTCCATTAAGGGCATTTCGTTGGCAGCTTTCACGTAGACTCCATGAAATGCTCTCTAGTCCAAGAGCAGTCAACCGCATTCGAAATTTGACGGTCATAGCGCAATTGTCGGTCAATATCTTGCGCGAATAGTTTTTCGAACAATTCTTTCCTATGTTGTTCTAACGCGGTGTCCTGATGATGCGCGAAAACGTCAGAAAATGTTGATTCCCCTTACAAGCAAATTGCCTGACTTGGGCTTTCGGCAAGCGAAAACCTTAAAAAGGTTTACTTTATTGGGGTTTCGAATTCAAGACAACAAAGTCATTTTTGATATCTCTGTCGTCCCGTTTAGGAGAAGTTATCATCCATAATTGCTAAGCAACGGATAACCAGCCAAGAGCGTAAACTTTGGAGCGATCTTGCCCCTTCAGCAAGCTGATTCGATAGCAGTTAATATATGTGTTGGCCACGCGCCGTCACAATTAAAACTCATGCCTCCAGAACTCGATTGATTGCATGCCCTATTGCATGTGGCCCAGGAGCGTAAGCCTGAAGTTCGGAATTGGCGCTAAAATGATTCTACCTATAAAGACTCAACATAACAGTATATGCGGCAAGTATATCATTTGGCGCGCCAATGCTCTTCGGGTGGACAGAAGCTAGATGAAAGGCAGGAAAAACCTTCTAGTTTTGAAAATCTTCCGATTGCATTAACGTTACACGCTGCCAGCTCTTTCCCTTTAAAGGTTTTGAGAGTGGTCATGAGCTTTTAAACTCGGCTGTCGTGATCTCAGGCCGGAGCCGAGGCGAAGCTGCCAGAAATAATGAGGCACCGACGATAGTTCCATAAGTCCATTTCCACCCCTTGCATCCCCAAGAGATTAGCTTATGTGTCGGGCCGAGTACTCTGGATCACGGAGTGCATCATTACCTTGAGCCTACGAGGAGAGAAAATGCGACGCACGATTGGATATACAAACAAATAAAGGCAAGAAAGTAAAATTAGCTTCAAGGACCAGCCTGCGACTTGACCCGCTTCACAAAAAAGGCGGAATCTGAGCTTCCACCCCTTGCCTTCGCGCACCGCGCGGTTCAGACAAAAGATAACTAGATAGAATCCGAAAGCCTTAGTTGAAAAATATCTGCGGTTTCTCTGACCCCATTCATAACAAAACTGCTGGTCAACCTTCAGCGATACTCTTTCGCTGGTTTTCTCGTTGTGGAAGACAGCTAGCGGCTCTTGGGCTCCCAAGCTATAAACAGTAGGATCAGCGAAAGCATGCAGTAGCCAGTCAATATCTTGAAAAGCTTTAAGGCCGCGCGTAAATGGAATGCGCTGAAGCAGGCTACGACGAATCAACCAAGTGGAGGTTTGCGGGCACCCTTCGAAGCCGCCAAGAAATGAGAGATTACACATTAGGTAGTCACTCATTCCTTCCTGCGCCCGCGGGAAGCGACGGGGGCGGACTAAATCTTCCTTAGGGCCACGGTCAAAATATCGGCTGAAAAGAACTTGAGGCGGGTAGTCCAGGCCTTCAAGAAGGGCCAATTGCTTTTCCAGTTTTTCAGGCAACCATTCGTCGTCGTCGTCCAGGTAGCCGATCCACTCCCCTTTAGCGATGTGAGTTCCGATATTGCGTGCCTCACCGCCTCCCACATTCTCCTGAAGGGCGACAACTTTCAATATTTGCGAATCAATCTTTTCCAGCGCAGCAACGGTTTCCGGATCCGGACCATCAATTACAACAATGCATTCAAGAACCGGAACGGTCTGCGCCATCACGCTACGCACGGCCTGGCAAAGCACACCGGAACGGTATCTGGTTGGAATTACTACGCTTACCGTTGGGTAGGTCATATGCATGTTGAAATCTATTGTATTCCAGTCACCGATATCAGCGCGGAGTCGAGACAGCAAATCTCCGACATAGAGAGGCGACTCTTAGGCTGTGTTTTTGTCTTAACGCGCTTTTCTCTTAAATTGCGAAGAATTGGACGCTCCTGAAACGTTTCCCAATTCATAGCTGTCACCGGCAATGTACAGGAGGGGGTACGCCAGAAAAACGTCGTTAGGCCTTGAGAAGAGATTTGACCAATAGCTCTAAAAATGGAATGCTCTTTCAGAGGCTACTTGAATGCCCAGGATTTGAATTTTCCTGATCTGTGCTGTATCACGCGATACCTTCTCTCAGGAGGGAACAAGAAGTGATTCGAATTGTCGCGGCCTTCGTGTTCTTGTTTTCCAGTATTGCTGTGGCACAAAAGGATTACACAATCT
>CAZAOR010000150.1:0-14443 GCA_964486805.1 uncultured Sediminibacterium sp.
GGCTTTTTTATTAACATCAAATACATCCGTAAAAGGTATATCCGAAAGGTTCGTGAATGTTTTTTGATTGTAACAGGCCAACAGGTAGGTTAGCGCATTGTTGAGATTGGCACTGGCATTCGGCCCGCCGAGGCTGGTGTACATGGTCAGGTAAACCTGTCCCAGGAGTGCATTCGCTGCCTGCAGGCTAACCCTTCCCTTACTGGCGGCTGGCTGCACCACCGGCAACCCGCTGTTTATGGCGTCTTTCAGGTCAGCAACGATCTGGCCGTAAACACTATCCCGGGAAGCCCGGAAAGTCAGTGCTGTAGCCTGTTCCGTGGTAGACAGCCTGTCTGTCACCAAAGGCACAGCCCCGAATTCTCTGACCAGGTTGAAATACATATAAGCCCGGATAAACTTCAGTTCTCCGATATACTGATTACGGGTCGTTTCACTGGCGAAGCTTATTTTACCGATTACCGAAAGGATCAGGTTAGCCCGGGAAATCGGTGTGTACAATGCTGTCCAGTGGCTTTGCAGATAACTGTTACTCGGCACCAGTGCAAAAGCAGTAAACTGGAAGGGTTCACCATTGTTTGACTGGTTATCGGTGGTATTAACATCATCAGCCCGGTCATCTGTCCAAAGTTGTGCGCCTTCGCCTACACAATTGGAACTGCGCAAAGCCTGGTAAACGCCATTGACACCGGTTGCGATATCTGTTTCGGTTTGATAACCGTTGTCTATCGAAACTGCATTGGGATTACTTTGTTCCAGAAAACTTTTACTGCAACTGTTCAGGGTGGCGATACCCAGCAAACTCAGCAGTAATATCAGGATCTTGTTCATAGCATTATTTTTAAGAATAGACTTTCGCATTACAATTGAATTTTAACACCCATGTTAAAGGAACGGGCCAAAGGATATTTACCATAATCAACACCAGGTGTCAGGTTAGCGCCGTTATTGAAATCCACTTCCGGATTATAACCCAGGTATTTTGTCAGCGTGAAGGCGTTATCAATGGAAGTGTACCAGCGCAGACCGCTAATACCTGCTTTTTTAACAACCGCGAGGTTGGTGAGATCTATGCCGAAGGTCAGGTTGGTACAACGGAAGAAGGAACCGTCCTGGAGATAATAATTGGACAAGCGGGTGCTGTTACTCTGGGAGCCTCCGCGGGAAGCCCGGTATTCATGACCATTACCCGGATTGGCTTCATTACGGTATCGCTGATCAATCACGGCATACTGGTTACCCGATCCTTCCATATTCCGGATATAGTAATCCTGCCCGTCAAGCACCTGGTTACCCTGTGAACCATTAAAAGACGCGCTGAAATCGAATACCTTATAGTTCAGGTTAAAGCCGAATCCGTATGTGTACTTAGGATAGGGTGTACCAATAATATCCTTATCCGCATCGTTGATGATACCGTCACCGTTTTTATCAACAAAATATAAATCGCCGGGATTCAAAGGTGTGGTGGAATAGGTAGAAATGGGGAAAGCCTTGAGTTTGTACCCGCTCGGAAAGCTGTTACCATTTGCTTTATACACGGCCTGATCGGCAGCTACATTGGCCATATCCGCCTGTCTTACCATACCAGCCACTTTCAATCCGTAAAAAGATCCGACAGGATCACCTTCCCGGGTAATATGGGTGATATAACTTCTTTCTGCACCATTGATCTGAATCTCACTGGCACCGCCCAGGCTGATTACTTTGTTCCTGTTCGCATTAATATTGCCGCTGAAGCTCAGGGAAAGATCTTTTGTTTCCAGGATCTTATAATCGATCTGGAGATCGAAACCATTGTTATGGATATTGGAGTTACGCAGATTGGTCAAAATAGAAGTGGCGCCCGACAGTGCAGAGATGTTCTGGTTGTATAACAGGTTATATGACTTACTGATATAGTAGTTGAACATGATAGAAAGCCGGTTATTCAGCACCGTGGCATCGGCTCCGAAGTTGTATTGGGCCGTGGACTCCCATCCCAATTTCGCGTCATGAATGCCGCCGCCCCAGGTGGCATTGTAAATGGTACTGCCATAAACCTGACCGCCGGAGCCGGTCAGATCCTGTTCATATTGATAGTTACCGATATTATTATTACCGGTTAATCCCCAGCTCGCCCTTAATTTGAGGGTTGAATGATTACCCAGAAAATCATGGTAGAACGGTTCGTTGGAAACGGTCCACCCGGCGGACAGTGATCCGAACCGACCCCATCTGTTCTCCGGACCAAACCTGGAAGAAGCATCTGTCCGGAAGGAGCCAGTCAGGAAATATTTCCGGTCAAAATTATAAATCACCCTTCCGAGATAGGATAAAAGCGTAGTAGTTGACTTTCCGGAATTGGATAATATGGAGAAATCTCCGAGTACAGATCCGCCTGCTGTTATCTCCGGTACCAGGTCATTGGTATAATCCTTGGCATGAACCGCAACGATATCGGTAGTTGTTTCCTGGGCGGTATATCCGCCTAAGAGATCAAAACCATGCTTGCCTATTTGTTTTTTATAATTCACCGTGAACTCTGCGAGCGCATCCTGTGAAATATAATTCTGTGCAGAAGCATTTGCTGCCAGAACCGACTGGGAAGATCCCGGAGGATTGATACCACTGCTTAAATTGGTAGGATAATAATATTCATACTTTTCATTGTAAGTCTCCCCACCCAGGTTAACCTTGGCAGTCAGGTCTTTTAAAATCGTATAGGTTGCGTTTACATTATACGTAGACCGTGTTCCCTTGCGGGTAATATTCACTCGCTGCGCCAGCGCCAAAGGGTTTTCAATCGACTGAAATGCATATCCGTATCCGTCTGTTTGAGCCCCTGCACCTTTATCTGCCGTAGCCAGTGTACCATCGGGATTATAAGCCGGGAAGATGGGCATATAAACCAGTGCGCCCAGAATCGGGCCCTGGTTAAACCGGCCTTCCTCTACCTCCCGGTTGGCGGTATTGGTAATAAATGCACTGGCCGAGGCCTTCAATCGCGGGGATATATCTGCATCAATATTTACACGCAGGTTTATCCGGCGCTGATAGGTGCTTTTCAGGATACCGGGCTGATCGAGATAGCCGCCACTGATCATGTAACGCGTATTATTGGTACCTCCTGAAAAAGAGAGATTATGTCTTTGCACCAGGGCATTCTGGTATAAAACATCCTGCCAGTCGGTATTGTATTTGGGAGCCAGCTTGGTCTGTGAAGCAAAATCATACAGGTCTTTTAGGATACAAACCGAACATCCCGTTGCTGTCTGACCAGCTTTACTTACCCTGGTCGCATTATCATCCGAATAAAAAGCATCATTCCAGGTCACGCCTTTCGAAATCAGGATATCCCGGTAATTGGCATTGCGTCCATCTACAAACAGATCTGTAAACTGTGTGGCATTGAGCAAGGCTACTTTATGCGCCAATTGCTGATTACTTAACTGGTAACTGTATTCCAGCTTGCCCTTGCCCTGCTTACCCCTTTTCGTGGTAATCAATACCACACCGGCTGCCGCCCGGGAACCATAAATGGCCGCAGAAGCTGCATCTTTCAAAACCTCGATGGATTCAATGTCATCCGGGTTGATAAAGATATCATTGCCTGCAGTAGCCGGATTATAGCCACTGGTTGCATTACCGTTATTTCCCTGTCCCTGGCTAACATTGCCGCCAATGGCATAACCATCAATCACGTACAAGGGCTCGGAACTCGCATTGATTGATCCAATCCCTCGTACCCGGATCTTCGCGCCGGAATAGGGAGCACCACTTACCTGTGATACCTGTACCCCGGCCACTTTTCCTACCAGGGCCTGGCTGATCGTCTGCGTAGAGAGATTCAATTCCCTGGCTTTCACACTCGCAATGGCGCCCGTTACATCGCTTTTACGCACTTTCTGATACCCCACAGATATGACTTCATCCAAAACCGCCACATCTGTTTTCATTGATATGGCCAATACCTTTTTATCGGACACCTGTACTTCCTGGTTCAAATAACCGGTAAAAGAAAATACAAGGGTCTCTCCTTTTTTAACGGCCACTGAAAAATATCCGTTTGCGTTGGTAATGGTTACTTTCGGGCTGTTTTTTACCCGTACCGTTACCCCTTCCAAAGCCTGATTTTTTTCATCGGTGACCACCCCTGTAACCTGGCTGATATCCTGTGCCAGCAGTGCTACAGAAAATATTACTGCCAGCAGCGAGCTGCATACGGTCAATAATATCTTTTTAAAATGCAGTTGCGTTCTCATTCACTTTATGTTTTGGGTTTTAAATGATTACCAGTTGATGCGGATAGTGTTTACATTATTCCTTCGGGAAGAAGTGACAGCGATGCCTTTTTGCAGATTTTCAAGAAAAGTATATCCCTCCAGTTCATCATTCCGTTCATTGATGTCGATCACTTTCATCACCCGGGCTGTTCCGGATGCGATGGATTGCTCCAGGTCCACATACGTAAACCGCCATTTTCTTCCTTCCACCTGATTTTGTATCAGCAGCAGCCATTTCTTCTCCGGTATCCATTGCAGGTTCTGTACCCATGGCCCGCATGTGAATTTTTTTACCAGCACCTTTTCTTCGGAAGTTTTATTGGCAACTGTAAGCCTGGCTGGATCATACAAACGGACTTCATTGTTTTTTCCGCCATAATCCGCCGTAGCAACGTACCATTTGCCATGATAGGACACATATTCCGGTCGGGTACCCTGTACACAGGTATCGTCTTCAATGGTATGCAACAGGTTGTGATCGAGGGTGCCCGTTTGTTGCAGGCCTTTCCAGTTTACCTGGTAAATCATCGCCTTCCAAAGGGTTCCTTCCGGGTTCAGTCGGATGCTGTTGCCGATAAAAACCGGCAAATTGCCATGCACTGCCAAGCCTGTCGGATGATTGATGACATCCTTACCCCCTACCGTGAGCTTCATTTCATTGCCCATGTAAAGCAGGCTGTCTCCTGCCATCCGATACCGCCTGATCATACCTACTTCCCTGTCGCCATACAGGAAAAGATCCCCTTGCTGATAGGAGGCACCCTGGCAGGCACCCAAGGAGTCTATTGTATGGGACTTACTGATTTGCATACCCATTTCTTCCTGCAAAAAAGCAGTACTGAGCAGGGCGGATAGGCATAAGAAAAAGGATATTTTTTTCATAGTGGGGGGTTACTTGCAAACCGATCAGGGATCCATCGGTTCTGTCGGGTTAATCTGGAGCGCTTCAATCAGCGGATAGAATTCGATCAGCGTTTCACTCAATCGCTCTCCATTTTTGTAAGGCACTTCATTCAGTTCCTTCATACATCGGTCAATGAGTGTGGTGCCGATCATACGGCTCTGTCCCCTGGTGGTACAGGTAACTCCTGGTTTGGAAAAAGGGATCCCATAACGATACATCAGCCGGACGGTATTGCGCATATTCGTTGTAGTATGCCGCGCATGTGGTTCAACAATAACTGCCGATGCAGGTATATGCAGTTTTTCAACCAGGAATTTTTTCATCTCGATCGCTTCACAGTAGCGGGTTTTGTAAGGATGTACTTTACCGCCCGATGTCACAATAAAGGGAGCAAGGCCCTTGTTGTATTGTAAAGCAGCCAACCGACACCGAAGCATCCCCTCTGCACTCAAAGGCACAGATGGATCATCGGGACCAGCACCCGGAATCAGGATGAGCGAATACTTGTATTGATGCCAGTTGATCGATTGGATATGCTCGAATGCTGCCCTGTTTACCCCCTTCTCCATTGGCTCAAAATCGCCGGCCTGCTCCCTTTCATTCATTTCCAGAAATGTAAGGGCTGCTGTTAAAGAAGGATAGAAGAAACTGGTGGTATCCACGCTCTCCGATAATACCACCTGGGTAGTGTTATACAAAAGACCTGTATAATAAGGCAGATAGGAATTATCGCGGGGGTTGCGCGTATGAAAACTGATGGAATCTATCAGCGGGTAATGCGGTTTATTGCCTTCCCCATACACACTGATGCAATAATTGATTCCTGCTGCATCCTGTTCCCAGGCCTTTACCAGTAATTGCGCAGGCGTGGCTTGCTGAAACAATACATAACAACCGGAAGGAATGAGGTGTTCTGTTACCAGCCTGCCGAGCGCATTTCCCGGTTGATACAAGGCCGTCAGCCTATCACTGACCTGCCGGATTTGCTGCGCTGAGAATTTCAGGCTGGCGATGAAGCAGTCCCCGTCCCGCCCGCAGTTCATCAAAGCATTCTGCAGTGAATCAATCTTTTGCTTTGCCAATTGAACAAGCACCGGATCCTTCTCCAATAAGCTCCGAACAGCCGGAACCGTTTGGAATAATGTGAGCAGGTAATAGTTTTTATACTGAACCGGGTTGCTGCTTCTGATCAGTCGGTAAGTCGGACTGGCTGCAGGTATTTGAGCGGAAACAGGTTGAATAGGATGTAAAAAAAGCAGGCAGGAAGCCAATGCAAAATAACAGTGCCAGCTACCAGCTTTATTCCATATCACAGGGTTTTGCATAACGGGGGTTAAGGATGCAAATGTGAAACCCTGATGTTACGGTTATCTTAAAACTTTACAAGTTGATAATTTGATAACCAGGCAGCAACAATTTGAAAACAATTTGTAAAAAAAAATATAATACCGTCTTAACGGTTAGTTGACAAACAGATGCACTTTCTTTTCTGAAAGGTCTTTTATCATCCCTCTATTAAATGGCGAGCGCCTTCTTCACTGCCGGCACTACCTGTGTGCCATACAGTTCAATAGATCGCATGGTAAGTGCATGCGGAACAGGCCCAACACTTGCCTGCGCTACAAAACGGGTGAAGCCGAATAGTTCATGTTCCAGCAGTATCTTGTCTACTACCTGCTGTACGCTGCCAACCATCAGTGCACCCTGTGGCGACCGGGCGGCTTCATATTGCTGGCGACTAAGTGGCGGCCAGCCCCGGTCTCGACCTACCCGGCTCATCTGTGCTGCATAATAGGGGAAAAAATCATCGGCGGCTTTTTGTGAATCATCCGCCACAAAAAAATGGTTGTTCACCCCGCAACGAATGGCAGTTTCCGCTGTGCCTGCCTGTACCGCCGTTTGTTTGTATAAATTAATAAACCCCTTGAATTGATGAGGCGAGCCGCCAATGATTGCGAGCATTAACGGCAGTCCCAGTTTAGCTGCCCGTACTGCCGATGCAGGCGTACCACCTGCAGCAATCCATATCGGTATTTGTGGCTGGAATGCCCTGGGATAAACACCCAGGTCAGGGATATCCGCACGGTGATGCCCTTTCCAGGCCACTTTCTCCGCAGTATTTATCTGCATCAACAAATCCAGCTTTTCTGTGAACAGGGCATCATAGTCTTCCAGGTCATAACCGAATAAGGGAAAGGATTCGATAAAAGAGCCGCGTCCGGCCATGATCTCTGCCCGCCCGTTGGATAAGAGATCCAGTGTGGCGTATTGCTGGTACACCCGTACGGGATCATCGGAACTCAATACGGTAACAGCACTGGTAAGTCTGATCTGCCGGGTAATGCTGGCAGCCGCCGCCAATACTACGGCAGGGGCAGATGCTGCATAATCGGGCCGATGATGTTCGCCCAGCCCAAAAATATCCAGGCCCAATGCATCCGATAATTTGATTTCCTCCAAAAGGTCCTGCATCCGTTGGCGGCCATGCGCCCCCAGACTTGCGGGATTCGGGTCCATATCGGCAAAAGCCATGACCCCGAATTCGAGTTTGTTTGACATGTTACAAAATTACGAAGTGCGAAGTTAGAAGTACGAACTGACAAAAGACAAGCATCCCGGGAGAGACAATCAATAACACAATAGACGGAAGCTTAGAAGGAGTATTTGTTATCAGGCACGGTAAAACTGATAGACAGCCTTTTGGATCCCCTTACTGCCGATATCCTGAAAATTCAGCTTAGTGCCGATAATGAACGCCCCAATATCAAAGCAATTATCAGACCATCTTACCGATCTTGCAGGGTCACCGCTGGATTAAACTGGCAGAAAGCGATTATGCGCATACCAGGCTAAAATAGAACAGGCCAATAAGGCTATTACCAATAGTGTTATGATAAAAACCTGCAAATGCTGTGAGGAAGCCACTGATGGCTACCGCCTTTGGCGCAAAATTATCATGGTGAAGCATATTAAAGCGGAAGCGTTCCTTGCGCAGTTGCATGCCGCTTTATCTGGACGGGTATTATTTTTTGAGGAAAGCCGAATACATCCATACCAGTTTTTCCTGCGCGCGGATATAATCGCTCATCAATGCATTGGTACCCTCATCATGGGCTTCCGCAGAAAGATCCAGCAGGTCGCGCTGCAGCAGGATGATGGTTTTAAATGAATGGAGGATATCACTGACAGCCTTATACCCATCCGATACTTCGGTGCTTTCGGAAATTTTGGAAACTTTCTTATACGCAGAATAATTATGGGCAGGTGAATACCCCAAAGTCAGGATCCGTTCCGCCACTTCATCAATCTTCAGCAAGAGGTCATTGTACAGCTCTTCAAATTTCAGGTGCAGTTCAAAAAACTTATCTCCCTGGATATTCCAGTGATACCCCCTTGTGTTCTGGTAAAAAATTGAATAATTCGCCAGCAGTTCATTCAGTTTACCGGCCAGTGTCTCTGCTTTCTTAGCATCCAGCCCGATAGCATTTGTCTTTTTCATAACCTGTTATTTGTCCTACAAGTTACGAAACACCTGCATTTTTTTCTGTAACCATTGTTACTTAGCCAGGGGGGCCTGCTTGGCGACCAGGGCTACTGTATCCACGCGCAGCCTGACACGCAGCCAGGTTTCCAGCCTGCTTTCTTCGGCTGCAGTCATCGGGGCGGATTCTTCCAAAAGACATATCGGCAACAATTTTTCGGTACTGTCGCTATAAAACATCCCGTGGGTCAATACCAGGGAGTGAACGGTTGGATAATTGATTTTAATCTCTTTATAAATCTGTCCGCCCAGTGTATTGTATTGTGTGAGGGTATCAATCCGGTTCTGCAGGTTAACCACCAACATATCCTTTTGGCTGAGCAGGCTCTGGGCTTTGTCCATTTCATTCTGCCGGTCCAGGTAGGAAAAGCCCTGTTTTATCTCCAGCCTGGCATGACTGCCCATACCAAAATGCTGAAACCGCTGCTGAAGGTCGGCAAGTTGTGCTTCCGTGATGGGAGCCCCGCCGTAGGTCAGGGTGATCTGCCTGCCTGATGCATCGATCTTTTTATTCAACAGGTATTCATCCGGCAGCTTCGCCTCAGTTTCAATAAAAGCATTGGCTTTTGCGATAAACCGGTTATCCTGTATAAATGCATACCCGAAATAAATACTGGGCAGTACTGTGAGCAGGGTAATGACCCAGATGATCCGCTGGGCATTTCTTTCCTTGGCACTATTCACCAATTGGGTAGTCGGGAACCGCAGGTACCGGACCGTGATCAGGGTAGCCAAAGCAATAAATACCGTATTGATGAGGAAAAGATAAAAAGCACCACCGAAATATTTCCATTGCAGGGTAGCCAGCCCATAACCCGCTGTACACAGTGGCGGCATCAATGCGGTAGCAATCGCCACACCCGGAATCACATTGCCCTTCTGCTTGCTGCTCAGGGCCAGGATACCCGCCAGTCCGCCGAAAAAAGCAATCAGTACATCATAAATATTGGGCTGTGTTCTCGCCAGTATTTCAGAGTGTGCATCATTGATCGGCGACAGGAGGAAATAGATGGTAGAAGTGATCAGGCCGGATACGACCGCGAAAAAATAATTCTGTGCAGATTTACGCAATAGCCGCAGGTCATTGATGCCAAGGCTCAATCCAAGGCCGATGATTGGCCCCATCAAAGGTGAAATCAGCATCGCACCGATAATCACGGCCGTGCTATTGACATTCAGGCCCAGGGAAGCAATAAAAATAGCAAAGATCAGGATCCATAGATTGGTACCCCGGAATACAACCCCTTTCTCGATATTATCCACAACTTCCTGGTAATCCTCTTTCTCATCCATCAGGCGGAAACTGCGGAGAATGGTAAAAATATTCATGCTCATCCTTTTGGTTTGAAAATTTTACGCGCGAATCTTTCTACTGTCAGCCCTTGCACAAATATGGAGAAGAACACCGTGAGATAAGTCAGAAACACCAGTTCATCTTTTACAGGCAGGTGATGCGGTAAGGAAAGCGCCATGGCAATGGACAATCCACCCCGCAATCCGCCCCAGGTCATGAGCTGGATTGTTTTTTTAGAGATATGCAGCCAGGGACGCGACAAACTGAAGGGGATGATCAGCGCCAGGTACCGACAGGCCAGGAGCAATGGGATCATGGCTATGGCGAGAAAAAGAAAAAGCCAGTTGAAATGGATGGATAAAATTTTTAGACCGATCAGAACAAAGAGGATAGCATTCATCAATACATCCACCAGGTGCCAGAATTTGTCGACGTACAACCTGGTAGTATCGCTCATGGCTTCTTTTTTTGATTTATGCCCGGTCATCAGTCCCGCCACCACCATGGCGAGCGGGCCGGAAACATGCAGGATATGCGCCAGCCAGTTACCGGCCAGTACCGCAGCAAGGGTGATGATCACTTCCGTTTCGTAATCATCGATCGATTTGAGCAGGATGAATATGATATATCCCATCAGCAGACCGAAGAGAACACCGCCCCCCGCTTCCCGCAGGAAGAGTACTGCAACATCGCTGGCATGAAAATTTTCCAGTCCCCCATCGATGATCGACAAAAGGGAAATAAATACAACCACCCCCACCCCATCATTGAACAGGGATTCCCCAACAATATTGATCTCAGCTGTTTTAGGCACATTGGCCTTGGTAAGAATACCCAATACGGCGATGGGGTCAGTTGGGGAGATCAATGCCCCGAAAAGCAGTGCATATAAATAATTGATCGGAAGGCCGAACCAGTTAGAGAGATAATAAACAGCCGTACCAGCAAGAAAGGTAGACAGGATAACGCCGACAAAAGAAAAAAGGACAATCGACTTCCTGTTATGCCGCATCTGGTTATAATCCGTGTGCATAGCCCCGGCAAAAAGCAGGAAACACAATAAAACATCCAGGACGATCTTACTGAAATCAATGCCTTCTATCTCACTTAGAATGGGAGACAGCAGTTCAGGGCATAGCCGGTAGGTGCTCACCAGGACCAGGGAGAATATGGTACTGAGCAGCATGAGCCCGATGGTATTGGGCAACCTGAGCAGTTTCTTATTCAGGTAGGCAAAAATAGCCGTCAGGATAATAAATGCCGATATGGAATAAAACGCGAACATACTTGGCAGCTTGGAAACGGTTGTTACAGCTTCCCTTTCCTGATCTCATCCACCACGGCCGGGTCAAGCAGGGTGGTGGTATCCCCCAGGTTCTGTGTTTCGCCTTCGGCAATTTTTCGAAGGATACGCCGCATGATCTTACCGCTGCGGGTCTTAGGCAGGCCGCTGACAAACTGGATCTTATCCTGTTTGGCGATAGCACCGATAATACGGGTCACGGTTTGCAGGATATCTTTCCGGATGATCTCGGCCGTTCCATGGGTGTCCTGTCCGTGAGATCCCTGGTAAATCACGTAGGCATAAATACCCTGTCCTTTGATATCATGCGGGTAACCGACCACTGCACTCTCCACCACTCCTGCGTGCATATTGATCGCATTTTCTACTTCCGCCGTACCGATCCGGTGGCCGCTTACATTCAGCACATCATCCACACGACCAGTGATCCGGTAATTACCGTCCTTATCCCGCATAGCACCATCACCGGTAAAATACATTCCCGGATAGGTGGCAAAATAATTGGTACGGCAACGTTCATGGTCGCCATACGTTGTTCGCAAAATACCCGGCCAGGGTGCTTTGATGCAAAGATTACCGGATACGGTTTCTTCACCGGTTGCTTTCATTTCCTTCCCGTTCTCGTCTACCAGTACCATTTGCAAACCCGGCAGGGGCAGGGTTGCCCAACTGGGCTTAGCAGGCGTTACACCGGCCAGGTTACTGATCAGCACGCCTCCTGTTTCAGTTTGCCACCAGGTATCCACGATCGGGCACCTGCCTTTCCCAACATGATCGTCATACCAATGCCAGGCTTCTTCGTTGATAGGTTCTCCCACGGTACCCAGCACCTGCAGCGAAGAAAGGCTGTAACCCTGCAGGGGGCCGGTACCAAAGCCCATCAGGCTGCGGATAGCGGTAGGCGCCGTGTAAAATATATGCACCTTGTATTTGTCGATGATCTGCCAGAAACGGCCCGCGTCCGGCCAGGTAGGCACGCCCTCAAACATCAGGGAGGTAGCACCGGCACTCAAAGGCCCATAAACAATATAACTATGACCGGTGATCCAGCCGATATCGGCCGTACAAAAATGTACCTGCCCTTGCTGGTACTGGAAAACATTCAGGAAAGTATAGTTGGTCCATACCATATACCCGCCGCAGGTATGCACCACGCCTTTGGGTTTGCCGGTTGAGCCGGAGGTATACAGAATAAACAAGGGATCTTCCGCATCCATCTCCTCCGCTTCGATATAATTCAATCCCTGTTCCTCCACATGTTTCATTTCTTCTTCCCACCAAACATCCCGGCCCTTCAGCATGGAAACAGGGGTGCGGGTACGGGTGCATACGATCACTTTTTTAATCGTCCGGTTACCGATCAGGGCATCATCAATCACAGATTTCAGCGGGATATCTTTTGCACCCCGATAAGCGCCGTCACAGGTAACAATGAATTCCGCCTGCGCATCATACAATCGGTCGGCAATACTCTGTGCGGAAAAGCCGCCGAATACCACACTGTGTATGGCGCCGATACGGGCACAGGCCAGCACGGCAATCGCCAGTTCGGGGATCATTCCCATATAAATACAAACCCTGTCGCCTTTTTTTACGCCGTTATTTTTCAGCACATAGGCAAAGCGGCAGACTTTTTCGAGTAATTTCTGATAGGTAAGTACACGATGTTGTTCCGCCGGGTCATTGGGTTCCCATATCAAGGCAGGCTCATGACCGCGTTCCAGTACATGCCGGTCGAGGCAGTTCTCCGTGATATTCAGCTTGGCTCCTTTGAACCACTCCACTTTAGGCTCGGTAAAATTCCATGACAGTACCTTGTCCCAGGGTTTACGCCATTGAAAATGACCGGCAATATCAGCCCAGAACCCTTCCGGGTCATTGACACTGCGATGATAATCTTCCTGGTACTGTTCGGGGGATTTGATTTGATAAGGATACGTCATAGCAAGCTGAAAATTGGCGGTTAAAGATACGATAATGAAAAGTCTTTGACAATCAGCTCGACAAATACGAAGTACAAAGAACCAAGTACGTAAAGTTAAAAGGGGTTGCTGCTACCAAAGACCATTTGGTCATTTCCCCGCTTTGTATTAAGTTTCGGATGCTTATGAAGCCATTTAAAGAGAACCAGGGCATCTGGAAAATTATCAGTGCCTCCTCACTCGGCACTTTGATCGAGTGGTATGATTTTTACATTTTCGGCAGTCTTGCCACAGTACTCGCCACACAGTTCTTTCCGAAATCAAACCCTACTGCCGCATTATTATCCACCCTCGGCACATTTGCCGCCGGTTTTATCGTGCGACCTTTCGGGGCGCTGGTGTTCGGCCGCCTGGGTGATCTGGTAGGCCGGAAATATACTTTTCTGCTCACACTGATCATCATGGGCGGTTCCACTTTCGGCATCGGTTTGATACCAGGATATGCCAAAATCGGTTTTGCAGCGCCCTTGCTCGTATTGCTGCTCAGGTTGTTGCAGGGACTTGCCCTTGGCGGCGAATACGGCGGGGCCGCCACCTATGTAGCGGAACATGCCCCCAAACACCAGCGCGGCTACTTTACCTCCTGGATACAAACCACGGCCACCCTCGGATTACTGTTATCCCTTGGCGTGATACTGGTAACACGACACGCACTGGACCATGATCCCGATACCTCGATCGCCAAATTCAACGACTGGGGCTGGCGCATCCCTTTTCTTTTATCCATTGTATTGGTGATCATTTCGGTATATATCCGCCTGCAGATGCAGGAATCCCCCCTGTTCAGCAAGATCAAGGAGTCCGGCACTTTATCGAAAAATCCGCTTCGGGAAAGTTTCGTACACAAATCCAACCTGAAAATGGTTTTACTGGCCTTGTTCGGCGCTGCCATGGGACAGGGTGTTGTCTGGTACACCGGCCAGTTTTATGCACAATCCTTTATTGAGAATGTCTGCAAAGTGGATTTTGAACAATCCCGCACCATGCTGATATTGGCCATCATTTTTGCTACCCCTTTCTTTGTGGTCTTCGGCAAATTAAGCGACCGCGTAGGGCGCAAATGGATCATGATCGCCGGCATGCTCCTGGCTGTATGTACCTATCATTACCTCTTTAAACAGATATACCACCAGACCGACCTGACCGTGAAGCAG
>CAZAOR010000151.1:0-3765 GCA_964486805.1 uncultured Sediminibacterium sp.
TTCCGACCGTTTTTATATCGGATTGTCTACCCCGGCCCTGCTGAAAACAAAACTGAGTTATGACAACACAGCCGATATATCATCTGTCACAGGGCGTGACCTGCACCTGTACCTGACTTCAGGTTTTGTTGTAAACCTGAACCAGGACCTGGTACTGAAACCATCCCTGTTGCTGAAAGCGGTAAGCGGCGCCCCATTGGAAGCCGATATCAATGCCAATCTCTGGATACAGAATATCCTTTCGGTCGGCTATTCCTACCGGACAGGCGATTCCCAGGTTGGGATGCTGGAGTTGCAGTTGAGCAGGCAGCTCCGCTTAGGCTATGCATACGATAAAACTTTTTCAAACCTGGGATACCTGAATAATGGCACACATGAACTGATGCTGCGCTATGAATTCGGATCAACTAACGGCAAAGTGGCTTCACCCAGGTATTTCTGATACAACTGAAGGAATGAAACGGAATCTCGGATATATCACGATCATGTTGCTGGCCGGCCTGCTGCCGGGACTGGCAAAGGCACAGTCTGCCAAAACCCGGCTCTATTTCCGGAATGGTGAAACAGAGTATAACAACCAGCGTTACACTTATGCGATCCCGTTTTACCGGGCCATCCTCGGCCATTCCGGTTCGAATGATTCATTGGTCAGCTTGCATCTTGCGGAATCCTACTGGTACACAAAAAACTATGACTCGGCCCTGGCAGCCTACCAGGCTTTTGAACAAAAATTCGGGCCGCTGTTTTCTACCCGGCAGCATATTGCAGAACTGTTAGCCAATAAAGGCAGGTATGCCGAAGCCAGCGCTATTTATGCTTCATTGAGAAATGAATTGCCTGTGCGGAAAGGAAGCCTGCCCCAGAACAGGTACCTGGGTTTTTCGGATACACATCCCTTTCTGGCGGATTCCATCGATTTTCATATCCGCTTATTGAACCTGAATACCGAACAGCAGGATTTCAGTCCCCAGTATTACCAGCGGGGAATGGTGTTCGTATCAAACCGGTATACCAAGAAGACTTCTGAAAGGGAATTTGGCTGGGACGGGCTGCCATTCGCGAGTGTGTACCTGGTAAATGATACTGCCGACCTGTACACTGTGGATACAGTGCCTGGGTATTCTTCCCGGCATTTTCTCGCCCAGCATATCAAAGCCAATGACGATTATACTGCGCAAACCAGTAATGACAACGATATTATACTTGTAAGCGGCGCCCGCAGTTCCTACAACGGGAGCCTGCACCTGCTTACAAAATTCAGCGACCAACTGGACAGTAAATACAACTATGGCCCGCTCTGTTTCAACAAGGCAGGGGATAAAGTATATTTTACCCGGAATAACCTGAAGGCCACCAAAGGACGCTATAATCTTGAGATCTGCGTAGCGAGTTTGCAACAGGGCAAATGGGGTAATATTCAGGTACTGCCCTTTGTACAGCCCGATTATGATTTCTTCCATCCCGCTTTGAATGAGGACGAAACCCGCTTGTATTTCTGCAGCAATATCCCGGGCGGACAGGGCGGAACAGATATTTATTATGTCAACCTCGGTGCAGATTTCGATAAGGCTTTACCCATCGCCCTGGATAATACCATCAATACGGCAGGCAATGAACTGTTTCCGACCATCCTGCATGATACCTTGTATTTTTCTTCGGACGGATGGCCGGGCCTGGGGGGACTGGATATTTTCAAAAGCTGGATGAAACGCGGTTCCTGGCAAAAACCGGTGAACATGGGTTATCCGATTAATTCGGATTATGATGATTTTGGCCTGATCCTGAATGGCAACCAGACCAAGGGGTTTTTCAGCAGCAACAGGCTCGGAACCGATGATATCTATGTTTTTGAACACAGCCTGTTCATTGTAAACCTGGAAGGCGCTGTAGCCAACAAACTGACCAACCGCAGGCTGGATTCAGCAAGCGTTGTCATTCTTTCCCGGGATGAACAGGGGAAACCCCTGGATTCCCTGGTTACAGATCTGACCGGCACCTTCCATTTCCCGATTCGTCCGGGCAGGACCTATACCCTTACTTTCCGCCGGCCAGGATTCTACCCGGATTCATTGGTAATATCCTCCGTGCCTGCGGCATCTCCGATGGTATTACCGCCCATGTTGCTTACACCCATCCCCGCACCGCCGCCACCTGCCGAACCTGACCGGGATCAGGATGGTGTACCGGATGCAAAAGATAAATGCCCGGACATCAAAGGACTGGTAACCAACCAGGGCTGCCCCGATATCCAGGCCAGGATCAATGAACTGGCAAAAATGGTGTTCTTCAAAACTGCCAGTGCCGAACTGTCGCCGGCTGCGCTGAAACCATTGAATGAAGTAGCGAATATTATCAAAGACTACCCGAATGTGACCTTGCTCATTGAGGGACACACCGATAACAGGGCCAGTGCCGCCTATAACAAAGACCTTTCACAAAGAAGAGCCAATTCCGTGAAAATGTTCTTCGTGAAGAAAGGATTTGCGCCTGCCCGGTTTACGGCCGTGGGCTATGGCCTGGAGCGACCGATTGCCGATAACAGCACGGAAGAAGGTCGTGCCCTGAACAGGCGGGTGGCCATAAAGGCGGATTTCCATTAAAATGAACGTTCAAACACCTGAGATATGAAATGCAAGCAATACCTGTTGATTTCCTGTATCTGCCTGATGAGCGTAACAGGAGGTTTCGGACAAACCGTTTTGCATGCCCATGATCAGGCGGAAGCCCTGATTGGCGGCACCTGGAAAAAGGTAACCATTGTGCAGGCAGTAAAAACAAAACCGGGCTTTTATAAAGTCACCGATGAACATGCAAACAGTTTGATCATCGCGGCAAAAAATATCCGGCAGCTTAAAGCCGTCACTGCCAAAGCAGTTACACCGGTGAAAACGCTTGCTGCAAAACCCGCCACTGAAAATACGGTACCATTTGCAGGCAGCTATGCCTGGTATGCCGGGGTTCCCGCAATGTACACCGGCAAATTGATCCTGCTGCAGAACGGGAAATACCAGGTGGCATTCAATACGGACGAGAATAATTTTGAAACCGGCTTATATACTTATCATCCCGATACGCAGTCTATCGAATGGATATCCGGTATTTTTTACAATAACCACTGGGGCGGAAAGCTGGAGAAGGATGCAAACGGGCATTACCGTATCCGGTTCAATGCCGGCAGTTATGCGGTGGTCCCGGGCCCGGTTGTTAACTAATCAAGTGGTATGATCAATGCCGGTCAGGCGACGGGCATTGGCGTTTGGGTTGAATGCTGGTCAGGCCATCGACATTGGCAAGACACCACCGGGCAAGATCCTGCCTCTCTGCGTTAAAAAGCGGACCGCCCCGGACAGAACCCGCTTCTTCATGCTATCTTCATACAACCAACGACCAACAACCACCCCATGTCATTCCCCGCAGTTTTAACCTCCCTGCAATTGCGTGAAGCGGATGCCATTACACTGGTGCAACAGCAGATCACGGCCTGGGAACTGATGGAGCGGGCGGCAACAGCCTGTGCAGCATGGATCCGGCATAATTATACGCCCGCTTTACCCGTGACTGTTTTTTGCGGACCCGGAAATAATGGGGGAGACGGACTGGCTATTGCAAGGATCCTGCACAACAATGGCTACCCGGTACAGGTTTATATACTGGCTTCCGGTAAAAAAAATACAGACTGTTTGCTGGAGAACAAAAAACGATGGGAATCTATCCATTCATCCCAGACTGATTACCTGCATTCGGAAGAGGATTTACAAAAGCTTC
>CAZAOR010000152.1:0-3630 GCA_964486805.1 uncultured Sediminibacterium sp.
TCTCCTCACGTACGACCGCGCGCCCCACGGCACGGCGCCTGCTATTAGCAAGCCACGTGCCACACTATGTGACCATACGTTACCATATATGTATTGTCACATATGGTCATTCTGGATTCGCGAATTGCGAATGGCATAATGATTGCTATTAGCAAAGGGTATGCCAGGCGGAAACTGAAAAAGCGAAAAGCCCACACCCCCGCCAGGGTGTGAGCCTTTCTGAGAAGATCAGAAGAGATCGGTACGTTCGTGGGAGTAGGCGGGACGGGAGTTGTAGACCTGCACGATCTTGTACCCCTTCATCTCGCACCACTCGTCGATGGCGAGGTAGGTCACCACGTGACCCAGCACGAACTCGTTCCACTTGCCGCCGAGCTTGTGGAGCATGACGTTGTACTTCTTGGGGAGAAGATCCTCCGACACGGGCGGAAGCGTCTCACCAGGGAAGCCGTCGATGTTGATGGAACCGTTGCCGAGAAGAGAACGCGCGATGGTCATTGAAGCACCTCTTTCACTCAGAGGATTACAGCCGTTGGGCGATGGGGGCGATTGCTCGCCCCCGTTCGGATCAGACCGTGGCGTTCCCCTGGGGACGCACGTGGTAGCCCTTGATGACTTCCAGATCCGCGTTGTAGTCCTGCGCCGCGTTGAGCTTGTCGCGCAGGATCTTCGCCTCGCGCTCGCTCAGGTTCGCCTTGACGACCCTGCCCGTGGTGGGCGTGGTCTGTGGGAGATTCGTCTCCCGACCCATCACCTCGACCATGCGCGGCTGTCCCACTGCGGACGGGTTGAACGTGTACTCCACCACCTTGAACTTGGACTTCATGTCGTCACCTCGAAGAGAGAGTTTCTGCCGTTGGGTGATGGGTCACGCCGCTTCGCGAACGCGAGAGATACGGCGGGTCGGGCTGGCACGGTGCTTCATGCTGTCACGACCAGAACCATCCGTGTTCTCACGGTGCTTGGTCCAGCGTGAGGGGCGACCGCCGAGACGAGCGGTGGGCGAAGGGGGAGTGAAAGTGAACTCCGCTTCCTTCGGAAGATTCCACTTTCCAGTGCGGTCGAATTCGCGGATGTAGGGACGAAGGGCGACGGGGGTCGTGTAGCGAATGATCTTCCCCGCGACCTTGACCTTGGTGATCGTGATCCCGACTTCGACCCCTTCGTAGAATTCACCAACGTTGGAATCGTCGAAGGCTTTGGCGACCACGCAGTGGTTACCGTCACACTGCACCGCCGCGCGATGATGCTTGGGCGCGACTTTGATGGTGAGGGAGCGCGTTGCATCCACGACCTTGCACGACTCGACACCCGGAAGAAGCGTTGACTTGATCATGAGACACCTACCTTTTGGCGGAAAGGTTCTGTTGAATCGTTAGGACTCATCAGCATACGTCTCACGTATGGACCGGGTTGCCCCGGTTTCGTCCTGTACTATGTCTTTCTGCCGTTGGGTGATGGGTCAAACCCACTTGGCGAGATCCGCACGGATGCTGGCGAGCCGCTCGTTTTCGAGCCGGGCGAGACCCAGGTTGAGCTTGCGCTCCTCCCACGAGAGATCCTTGTTGCGGCGCGCGATGCGGACGTGCTCGTCACGCTTCTCCGCTGCCATCTTCTCGCGAGCCAGGAGATCCTGGACGATGCGACGCTGGTTGTCGGGCATCCCTGCCACGTAGCCCGCAGCGCTGCGGCTCGCCTGGCGGACCTCCTCACGGGACGGACCCGTGGCGTTGATGGGATTGATCTCCCGCTTCGCCTTCATGGTGGCGATCATCTCCTGATTGCCGTAGGGCTGGCGCATGTCGTACCCGCAGTACGCCTGGATCGCCATGATGCGCTCGTTCTGCGTCTTGGCGTTGCGCATCATCAGCAGGAAGCCCTTGGCTTCCAGGCTGCCGACCTCCGGCATCACGACCTTCGCCGTTGCTCCGTTGGGCGATGGGGTCGCCGTCGCGACCGGCGCAGGGGACACTTCCACCTTGGGCGCCTTCTTGGCACGGGGCTTGCTGACCTTGGACTCCTTGACCTCGACCTTGGCGGGGGTCGCCTCGGACTTGGCGTAGCTGGACAGAACGAAAGCGAGAGCGGCGTTGATAGCGGTCGTCATGGCGGTGACTCCTCTCATCCCTCATCCTTCGCCCGTTGGGCGATGGGATGGGTTCCGCCTAACGGTGGCTGGCACACTATGTGCTAGCCGACCCCGCTATTCGCGGGGTCCGCCTAGCGTCTGCCGCTAGGCTCACTCCCTGTCTTTCGCCCGTTGGGCGATGGGATAGGGCTCCAGGGTGCGGTACGGTGGTTGCTATTAGCAGAAAGTGTGCCAATCAGGGGCAAAGTAGGGCGATGTAGGACAACCGGCTGGCATAGCGATTGCTATTAGCAAAAATTATGCCATGTGTGATATGTAATTAAAATAACTACTTATCGTACAATGTAATTAAAAGAAAGATAATGTACGACATGTAGTATACTGTAGTTGGCATGATAGTTGCTAGGCAAGGAACATGCCAAGTGCCATATGCAAGGTCCGTGCCAACCCTGGGCGCTACACCGGCTGGCACGCCGTTTGCCTCCCAAACAGGCACTTTTTGACTAAAACAAGCCTATGAAGACCTATAAACTGCCCAAAGTACAAATGAAACTATACGTATTGCCACATATGGTCATTTTATCACTCAAATCTGCTAATAATTAATTCGTATTTCCCATAAGCATCTATTGGCATTATAAACTTTACAATTAACGACACTACATATATGGTCATATAATGTCAGGTAGTGGCACATATGTTCAATTGAGAATGGCTTGGGGCGCCAATAAAAAGACATAAAACCATGAATCCTATCTATGTTCCTCTAGTCAGACAAGCCTATGAATACAGTTGTGGAGCTGCTTCCCTAGCCAGTTGTTTATACTACTGGGGAGTTTGGGATGGTAGGGAGCCACAGTTATACCCATTGTGTGGAACCACCCATCAGGGAACCAGTGGGAAGGGGATCGTTAAGGTAGCTAGACGGAAAGGATTACAGGCGAAGATAGAGCGTAAGATGACGACCAGGAGGTTAAAGCAATTGGTACGTCAGGGGAAGACGGTTATTCTGAGTATTCAAGCCTGGGGAGATTATACCAGTGATACCAAGATGGAAGATGTTTGGGAAGATGGGCACTATGTAGTCTTGGTAGGTATTAAGGGGCGTTTGGTTACTTTGATGGATCCGGCATTAGCTGGGACTTATAGGGTCATGACTATTGAGGAATTGGTGGAGTGTTGGCATGACTATAGTGACAGTGGGCATAGGAAAGAGTTTTATTCTGGAATAGTCATTTGGGGCAGGAAACCTGGAAAAGCTATTAGACCTATTAGAATTGGATGAAATTGACTTAAAACTATCTAATATCACTTGAAAAGTTGATACTAATAAAATTGTATGATCTTCTTGTAAGGCTTCTTTACAATTCAAGGAAGCCATCACATGCTGTGATTGCTTCACTCTGGGTGGAAGTCGATAGTCTGGGGCTTAGGTCTCGGGGCGGAGAGAGTGTCGCATGCACAAATTGACCAAATTATTTAGCATTGTATTATTGATGTTTGTCGTGATGGGGTGTGGATCCTCTTTGAGGACGCCCGTT
>CAZAOR010000153.1:0-3917 GCA_964486805.1 uncultured Sediminibacterium sp.
TTCAGTTAAATATAAACTGAAATCCCAAAAAAATGATGCCGGCAATTATTTATTGTGCTGTTATGGCCGACTGAATATCCCCAATAAAATCATCCAGGCTCATTTTCGGAAAACCATCCCATTCTTTCAAAATCCTTCCCTCCGGGGATAAGAGAACGGTTTCCGGAAAACTGCCCTTGCGATTGTATTGCTCTGCCAGGCGGTCATTCTGTTCCTGTACAGCTTTGGATAACTGGTTTTTCTTTTGCCGGGGAAAGTCGGCATTCACCATGATCAGCTTATCTGCGGCGAACTTTGTAAATGCATCACTGTCAAAATACTGCTTGTGCAGTTTGATACAGGGACCACACCAGTCTGAGCCTGAAAAATTCAGTAAAATACATTTATGAGATACCTTTGCAGCCTGGAGCGCTTTGTCAAAATCTGCTTCCCAGTGCGTGGTAAAAGAACTGCCTAGTACAAAACAAAGAAGGGATAAAAACAAATTCCGCATAACATGATTCTTTTGATGGTAAAACATTGACACCTGCTGGAAGATTATCGCTGCCTGTTAAAGTTCCGGATATTCTCATTCCCCCTGCATTTTTACTGTTAAAAACACCCATTTCCCCTTTGCGTGCCGCTCAAGTCCGGTGTACCCGCAAGTGTCAACTCACTGTTAAACAATCGTGACCCGATAAGGCACAGATTCCCCCATTTTGCGCAAATCGGATTCGGGCATCCCTTTCACAGATGAAATATAAATTGCAAAGAACAAAGTTCGCGGTACGAAAAATGCAGGGTGTTTGTCCGCTTCGCTTTATTTTCGCTGAAAGCGCATGTATGGAGGCTGTTACCGCTGCTATTGCCGATCTGTTTCAAAGTATAGGACCCCGACACCCGGACCGGATTGAAAAACTGCCCCGGAGCGGCAGCGACCGTATCTATTTCCGGTTATATGCAGGGGATCAAACCTATATCGCCACCCATAACCTGAACCAGAAAGAGACCCGCACTTTTGTTTATTTCAGCCGGCATTTCCGCGAAAAAGGGCTGCCTGTTCCAGCGATCCTGGCCGTGAATACGGAGGATACGCTCTATATCCAGGAAGACCTCGGTACAGCATCCTTGCTGAACGAGTTGGAAAAATCCGGGCATGTGGATGCGGTTTACCGGCTTTTTCAGCAAAGCCTCTCCGAATTAGCCCGGCTGCAGATATTGGGCGACCAGGGGCTCGATTATTCCTGGTGCCTGACAGCCAAAGAGTTCGGCAAGCAGGCCATCCTGAGCGACCTCCTTTATTTCAAATACTATTTCCTCGATACCCTGCAGATCCCGTACGATAAGCAGGCAATGCTGGATGATTTTGAAGCCCTGAGTACTTATCTCACCCGCACTGGTAATAAGTTCTTCATGTTCCGGGATTTCCAGAGCAGGAATATTATTGTCCGGAATGGTCAGGTAAGTTTTATTGACTACCAGGGCGGCATGAAGGGCGCCCTGCAATACGATGTGGCTTCCATGCTCTGGCAGGCCAAGGCAGAGCTGAGTGAGGAATGGAAAGAGAGCCTGCTGAACTATTATATGGATGAGGTGGATCAGCTTTTAGCCCAGCCACTTGACCGGGTCCTTTTTGTGAGCCAGTATAATGGCTATGTGCTGATCCGGCTTCTGCAGGTGATGGGCGCCTATGGTTTCAGGGGATTGTTTGAACGCAAAGCACATTTCCTTGCCAGTATTCCCCTTGCCATGCGGAACCTGCAGTTCTTTTTGCAGCATAAAAGAGTGGGCATTGTTACGCCGGAATTTGACCGGGTACTGGCGCTGGTGGTATCCGAAGAGCGGATTGCACAATTTGAACCGCCGCAGGCCCATGCAGATACCCCCCTGGTGGTGGAAGTGAACAGTTTCAGTTACCGGCATGGTATTCCTGCGGATACATCCGAAAACGGGGGCGGTTTTGTATTCGATATGCGGGGTATTCTCAACCCCGGTCGCTTTGAAGAATATAAATACCTCACGGGTCAGGACAAACCCGTTCAGGATTTTCTCGAGCAACGCACCCGGATGAATGAATTCCTGAACAGTGTATGGGATATGGTGGATATCAACGTAGAAGATTACCTGAAACGCGGGTTCTCTCATCTGCAGATCAATTTCGGCTGCACCGGCGGGCAGCACCGCAGTGTGTATGCGGCAGAACAAACGGCCCGCCACCTGCGTAACAAATACAAACTGAAAGTTCAACTCACCCATACCAACCGGCAGAACTGGCTGCAGGCTAAACCGGAAGAAGCATGATTCACAAGGCCATGATCCTGGCAGCGGGCCTTGGTTCCAGGCTGAAACCCTGGACCGACCAGCACCCCAAAGCGCTGGCTCCCGTTAACGGCAAATCCTTGCTGCAAAGAAACATTGAATACCTGCAGGCATTCGATATCCGGGATATTATCGTGAATGTGCATCATTTTGCCGATCAGATCGTTGCTGCCTTACAATCTCATGATGGATGGGGCAGCCGCACGACCATCTCAGATGAAACCGATGCGGTATTGGAAACTGGTGGCGGATTAAAAAAAGCGGCATGGTTTTTTCAGGATACGGATGATTTTGTCCTGATGAATGTAGATATCCTGACTGATCTGGATCTGGCTGCTATGACCCGGCATCACCAGGAGCGGCAGGCATTGGCCACCCTAGCAGTCAGTCAGCGCCCGACTTCCCGTTATTTTCTGTTCAATCCGGCCATGCGTTTATGCGGGTGGCGGAACAAAACAACGGGGGAAGAACGCATCCCGCTACCGGCTTTAGTTTTACAGGAGCGCGCATTCAGCGGCGTACATATCATTAAATCCGCGATGCTGGAGAAGATGCAACAAACCGGTAAGTTTTCAATGGTAGATGTCTACCTCAGTCTTGCAGGCGAACGATATATCCAGGGGTATGATCATACTGGCAGCCGTTTTGTTGACGTAGGTAAACCCGAAAGTATAGCGATTGCAGAAAAGATGTTCCCCCCAACCGAATGATGAAAAAGATCCGTTTTGCCCTGGTCGGATGCGGACGCATCGCTCATCGCCATGCTGAACAAATCATGCGGGTGGGCGAATTGGTGGCGGTATGTGATATAGTTCCCGAAAAAGCCTTGCTGCTGTCCCAACCCTCCGGGGCAGCTATGTTCCCAACGATCGAATCCCTGCTCGGTTCCGGATTACCGATCGATATCCTGGTGATTTGTACCCCCAATGGCTGGCATGCGCGCCAGGCTGTTCAGGCCATGCAGGCAGGCTGCCATGTACTGGTGGAGAAACCCCTTGCCCTTACTGTCCGGGACGCGGATGAGATACTGGCGGTGTCAAGACAAACAGGACGCCGGCTGTATACCGTGGTACAAAACCGATTCAATCCCCCGGTTGTGGAAACCAAAAAAGCCCTCGATAAAGGCGCATTCGGGCAGATCAGTTCTGTCCAGGTAAACTGTTACTGGCACCGGGATGAGGACTATTACAGGAATAGCTGGCATGGTACGATAGATTTGGATGGCGGTATCCTGTATACACAATTCAGTCATTTTATTGACCTGCTGGGCTGGTTTTTTGGGGCAGTGCAGGATGTACAGGCTTTTACCCGGAATGCCCAGCACCTGTACACCGGTATTGATGATTGCGGAACGGCTATACTGCGATTTACATCGGGAGTGATAGCGGGTATCAGTTTTTCCGTCAACAGTTATGGTCGTAACCGCGAGGGCTCTTTGACGATCCTGGGTGAAAAGGGAATGGTAAAAATAGGCGGTGAATATCTCAATACCCTGGTATATGCATCCTTTGCAGCCTATGAGATGCCGGACGCACCATCCCTGCATCCTGCCAACGATTATGGCAGTTACCAGGGCTCGATGAGTAACCATGGCCAGGTATATGACAGCCTTGCCGCAA
>CAZAOR010000154.1:0-3472 GCA_964486805.1 uncultured Sediminibacterium sp.
CATTAGGAACATTGTACTGCTTGCCATCCGGGCCAGTCATAACGGTCGTGCCGGCGGATGGCAGCGTGCCGAGGATGCTGTTTTGGACCGTGCTGAGCATTTGGTTGAGATCGGCGATTTTCGTCGCAGCATCTTCGGTCGTATCCGTGGGCGACGGAATCTTGTCCACCATTTCTTGGACGAGAGACGCATCGCGAATGTTGGTGCCCGGTCCGGCCAGCGCTTTGATCGTAGTGAGCATCCCCGCCTTCCATGTATCGTATGATTCAAGGTCAGTCAGATTCTTGCCGGTATGAGTGAGGGTTTCAAAGAAATAGCCGGAACTCTTCAGGTTTGCGCTGATCTGGTTGCTCGTCGTAAGGGTGGAGAGCGCCGTCTGCATTCCGGCCAAATTGCTTTGTGCCGCCGCAACGTTTTCAAGCACGGCCGCATCGGCAGCATTGACATATGGGATACCGGCTGCGGCTGCTGCCTCTTCGGCGTTCTGTTGGTCCTTTCCGGTGAGCGATGAGCCGTCGATGTATTGGGTGCCATCTGCCGTCGTCTTGAGATTGTTCTGAGCGAGCGCGGCGCCGCTCGAATTGGCGGTGGTGGCATTAAGGGCAGCCGTTTGGGCATTCTTATAAGCAATGTCTGCGCGGTCGTCCTGCAAATGTGCGACAGCGGTTGCTGTCGCTACGGGGTCGGTCTGGTATTGACCGACCAAGCTCATGACCTTCGAGAGATAGGCCGGATCGCTGGGGTCCAGCTGCAAGACCTGTTGCGCGGCGTTTTGAGCTGCGGCGTTGCCGGGATTGTTTTTCACGGCGGCGGTCGCCATCGCCATACCGCTCTGCATGTCGTTCTGGGCCTGTTGGATTTGGTTCTGACGGTCCTGGAGTTGGGCCTGCTGCTTGGCGGCCTGCGTCTTCTCCTCTTCGTCCAAGAGCGGCGTGAGCGCGGTGAGCTGCGCCTGCTGTGCCTGCAACTCGGCATTGATGGGGTCGAACTTGGCTTTGACGGCAGCCGCTACCTGGTCTTGCGCGGTCGAGAGGTTGCCATTGGCGGCGTTGAGCATTGCTGAGACGCCGAGCTGTTGGATGGTGTTCTGGCGCGTCTGCGCATCCTGGATGGGCTGCAAGCCAAGCGCCGTGATCCCACGCCCTGTCGTCTCGTTCTGCAAGGACAGCGGTATCTGGTCGGCCGCGGCCTTCAGGTTATTGAGCTGGTTGGTGAGGTCGTTGACCGTGGCTTGTTTGCCGGAGATGTCGAACGCTTGGTTCTCTTGGTCTTCGTAGACGGGCTGCTGTGCGGCTTCGGTTCCCAGCTCTGCCGCCTTGGCGCTGCCGGTCTTGAACGTGGTGTCGAGGGCAGTGTCCGGCGTGTCGAAGATGCTGTCGAGCGAAGGGACAGGGGGCGTCGCCGGAAGCGGCGTCGGAGCTGGTTGCGGCAGCGACGGCAACGTCGGGGAGGACAATACCGTTGCGGGGGTGGGCGCTGGCTGTTGGCCGGCGATCTGCGAGATGGCCGTGGCGCCTGCGGTCGTGAACGGGTCTATGGCTGCTGTGGATGTTCCTTGCGGCATATCATGCGATGAGTCCCAGATTATGGAGCGCATTTATGAGCGACGTGACGGCGCTTCGTGCTTGCGAATCGACGGTCGAGCCGCCGGCAGGAGCTGAAATACCGCTGTGTTGAGCCACAGGAGAGGCACCGTAGAAACTTATCTTTTGGTCCGCACTAGTACCGAAGCGGGTGCCATTCGTTCCACCGAAGAGGAAACTGCGGCCATCCTGGATTTGTACATTCTTCGCAATCATGTAGCGGTCGGACAGCGACAACGCCGCGTATGCTGCTTCGAGTTTGGCGATGCGCTTCTCGAACTGTTCGGTGGTGTCGCTCATAGGTTCGTTTCGATGGGGTCGTACCGGCATTTTACCTCGGAAATCTCTGCGCCTCCCGACGACTCGATGCGGAACTCGAAATTGCGGCCGTCCGTGAACGCGGTGCCATCAGCAGCGACCGTCATCTCGGTTGCTGTCGCGCCAACGGTTGTTTCAGTGAAAACGGAAATCCAATCGCCGCCATCGACGCGATACTTCAAGGTCGCGCTCGCACCCGGGGGAAGCGGGATATAGGACAGCGATACGGCTTCCAACCTTTTGAGCCGCGCGCGGTCGGCTACCGGCATTCCTTGATTGATGGTCGTCTGGCGAACAGCGATGGTCGCGTAGTTATTCTGGTCATCGGTCTTCGAGAGGAAATGCGTGCCGTTATTTTCGTAGGCGATATAGGCGAATCCGCCGACAAGGACGAAGCCCTCTAGCAAGAAATCGCCAAGCGTGAAGACGGTATCGTTGTCCGGCGCATATTCATGCACGACAGAGAAGCCACTCGATGCGTTCCCTGTGATCGACCAGATGCCGGGAACGAAGGTGCCGTCGCTCAGCGTGAGAGCAGCACAGAAATAGAGTCCATCGTTATATTCCTGCGTCCCGACGAACGAGGTGGTGGCGAGCGTATCTGATTTCAACGCAAGCTGTTGGAACATGACCGCTCCGTTCGTCGTGTACGACTTGAAGACGATCTTTGACTGCACCGATGTCGAGACACCGATGAGCGAGATGCCAACGAGCGTTCCCTGAATGGCGCCGAGACCAACGAGCCATCCTTCGCCCCAATCGATGTTCTCTGAAACGGTTGCCAAGCTCGCGTCGCGGTCCCACAGGAAGACCCGCGAATTGCCGATCCCACTGACAGGCCGACAAGCGATCGCGAGATAATTGCCGTATTCGCATATGCCAGTGATGACGAGCGATGATGGGAGCTCCAAGCCGGTTGAAGTGAAACTGGACCCGTCCCACGTCGCGATCTTGTTGTCGTAAGGGATGTAGAGGATGTCGTCCTGGGAGTGGACAAGTCCCTGGGCGATAGTGGTGTGGGACAGCGATTGCCACGGCGTCGTCATCGACGCCGAACCGATATCGTACTGCCAAAGATAGGTCCCGGCTGCCGCGCCGTATACCTGGTCGTGATAGAAAACGAAGAACGATGGTGCGCGGGTGCCATTATTGGTATCGATGTCCGAGCCGGGGACGAACCAGCTCGGCGTATCTATCGCGCTTGTGCCGAAGAGCTTGGCGACGGCCCCTGTTGAAATGCCGAGCGCATACAGGTTGCCATTGCCATAAGCGAAATTGGCAAGCTGCTCGGTATTTTGGTCCGGGTTTCCATCTTCGGATGATCGATGCGGTGTGAGGCGGTGCGGCCTGGTGCTGATGTCGAAATGCGAGGAAAGCAATGATGCGGAAGTTGACGGATCATGTCCGTCGTTCGTCATGCCGCCGAAGGTATTGAGTGAGACGATGGTGCTCATACGTCATTGGAACGCCTCGTAGGCGACGCGGACGCGGGCCGTGATCGAGGTGCCGTTGGTAAGGCGCCGCAGGGTGAAGCCGCTGGATGAGACGCTTGGGATGGAGAGCGTCACGAC
>CAZAOR010000155.1:0-2840 GCA_964486805.1 uncultured Sediminibacterium sp.
GCATCATCAGGGCCCAGGCCCAGGTCGGTCAGCAATACCTCTCTTTCCTTCTCTTCAAAAGCTTCCTGCAGGCTGAATACCAGGCTCTCGTCCTTTTGTTTACCCATCCATTGCGTGCGTACGCCGGGGGCAAAGTATTTCACCAGCAGCGAGTCATCCTTGCTGATGCCTGCTTCTTTTTCATTACCGGATTCGTCCAGTTCTGTAAAATGCAGGTTCAGAATGCAGTCTTCATTTTCAACAGTCTCCGGCTCCGTCATTTTTCCGTTCCGGTTTTGCAGCCGCTCCAGTTCTTCCTGAACCATGGCGTCCGTAACGGTGATCTTATAGCGGGTAACTTTGATATTTTTTGGATCGATCTGGATAGCAGGTTTCAGGCCGATCTCAAAGGAGAAACGATACTCACCCGGCTGATTCATGTCTAATTTCTCCGCATCGGTATCCACGGGCAGGGGCTGCGCAAATATGTCCAGCTTTTCCTGCTGCAGGTAGGCATTCAGCTCAGCTTCCACTTTCCGGATCACTTCCTCACTAAAAACGCCCTGGCCATACATCTTTTTCAACAGGCCGGAGGGGACCATTCCTTTCCGGAAGCCAGGTATATTGGCCGTTTTGGCATATTTCTTCAGACTTTGTTCAAATTGCGGATAATAATCGTCTTTTTGAACAGCTACAGTAAGTTTATCGTTCAGTAAACCGATGTTTTCCCGGGTCACAGAAGCCATATTGATGTGTTTTAAGCTTGAAAATTGGGGGGCAAAGGTAAGGATTTTTGGGATAGGGTGATGACAAATAGAACTGGGTGTCCCCATAGCCTGTGCCGGAACTGCCCCGGACCGGGGGCGTTAGTCGCCGCAGCCCGGAAGAAAAAACCGGTCCCCTGGGTCCTGCTTTCCAGGCCTGATTTTAAATGCCGGGATGTCGGGAACGGCTTCGGTAAATACCTGTTCTTATTTACGCGGATATTTCCTCTGCCTGGATGATGCCATTACGGAAGGCATAGACGGCAACGCCCACGGAGCTTTTCACATTCATTTTCCTGTAAATACGGGCCCGGATATTTTCTATGGTCCTGATGCTGGTAAAGAGCAAATCGGAGATTTCCCGGTTGCTTTTTTCATGGCAGATCAGGCAAGCAACTTTTGTTTCCATCTGTGAGAGAGTCGGCTGTTTCTTTTTTTTGAATGGGTTGAAATTACTCTGACTGATCAGTTTGATCATTTTGGCATTCGTAGTCTGGCAGAAATAGGGATAACCGGCGCAGATTTGATCCAGTGCCTGAAATAATTCCGTCTTGGGCATATTCTTGGTGATATAGCCTTTTGCACCGGCTTCCAGCGCTTCTATAATGGCTGCATCATTTTCGTAGCTGGTGAGTACTATACAATTAATATCCGGCATTTTTTTGCAGATCGTATGAATCGCACTGGCGCCATGCATCATCGGCATTCGGAGATCAGTAAGTATCAGTTGTGGTTTCAAAGTGATTGCCAGTTGGATTAATTCAATCCCGTTACGGGCCTCCCCGATGATTCGGTAAGTCTTATTGTCTTTGAACAACCCTTTTAAACCGTCGAGATAAAGATCGTGGTCGTCTGCGATGACTATTTTAATTGCTGCTGTCATGGGTATTGGTTTGAATGAGGTGCAATAAAGGAATCTGCAGATAATACCGGGTGCCCCGTCCTTTTATAGACGCAACATGCAGGCTGGCTTCCAATAATTCTGCTCTTGCCCGGATATGACTTAGCCCGGATCCTTGCTGTCGCTGCAAAACCTTTTCATAATCAAAACCGGTTCCATTGTCGGTGACGCATATGGTCAGCAGTTTCCCTTTTTCATGCAGGGACAAGCGGATCACAGAACACCGGGAATGTTTCAGGGCATTGATCAGTATCTCCCGTATAATGCGGTAGATATGCAGACATTTACTGATCCGGAAGTTTTTATCATGGATGGAGATTTGATGGTAAAACAACACCCGGCCAAGGCTGTTTATTTCGTCCAGGTATGCCTGCACGGCTGCCGCCAGTCCGCCGTTTTCCAGGGCAGGCGGTGCAAAGTCATAGGCAATTTCCCGTATTCTTTTCCGCAGCTGCTGAACCTGCGTAAATATTTTTTCAGGAATCTTTGAATCTCCTGCCGGACGCCATTGTTGCGACAGCAGCCCGATAGCAGAAAGCCCGGAGCCGAATTCATCATGCAGGTCCTGGTGGATTCGTCTTCTTTCTGCATCAATCAATTCAATTTCCCGGGACAGTTGCAGACGGTTTTCACGAACACGCAGACGGAACTGCCGTAAAATGGAGAACAGCATCATGCCGAGCAGTATGGTCAGGAATGAGAGTCCCGCTAAAAAGCTGGTATAGAATGTGAAGTTTTGGGTAAGCATAGCATAGCAATCAGGAGCGTGATATTAGTACCTCTATTGATCAGGTAGATAACCAGCCAGAGTTTTGGCTCGTAGGCGCTGCAAGCTTCACTGAAAAAGAATTTAAAGAACAGTACAAAGCTTCTGTAAGCATAGTAAACACAGAAAGCCGCGCAGATCAGCAAGCCTGTAGCTTTAAAATTATTATCCAAACTGCTTAAAACAAAACTGGTTAGCTGGTTGATGCTGAGCCAGAGGATCACCAAAGACGAAGAAAGTCGAAACAGGATATTGCTGTTTTCTATGGCATGCAGCCAGATATTATCTGCTATCCAGATAATGAGTCCGACTACTGCTGCTGCGATGGATCCTGATTTGCCATGCTGCCGGATCCGGTAGAATAACCACAATAAGAGAAAATATTCCACCAGGGTGTAGAGGTTGGAATTATAATGGTTGTTCCTGAACC
>CAZAOR010000156.1:0-2790 GCA_964486805.1 uncultured Sediminibacterium sp.
GGTAGTTTTGGTGTTGGGTTTGTAATCGGTGCGTAAGGTAATGGCGGTTTTATGGAAATCGCTGTAATCGACCTGCCCGTTAGTCCTGTTGGCATAATAGCCACTGGCCAGTAAGCCCCATTTACCGGTTGCCGTACCCACCTGCAGGTCGGTGCGTTGATAGCCGTTGTTATTGGCCTGCACGCTCACAGAACCGCTTGTTACGGCTGGTGCTGCCTGGGTAATGATATTGACTGCTCCTGCTATGGCTTCGGCGCCGTATAAGGCAGAAGAAGGACCCTTGATCACTTCAATACTTCTTGCTGCAGGCAGGTTCATTTCTAACAGGGCATTGTGGTTGTACACGCCCGTTGTGCGGATAGGGATCCCGTCTTCCATATACAGGAAGACACTCTTGGTGGTCATCGGCTGGCGGATACTCATTTCATGCTGCTCATTGCCCAGATTCACCATGAATACACCGCTCACCTTATTCACCAGCTGGTCGATACGTTGTGCGCGGGTATCTTCCATGGTTTGTTTGGAAATCGTGGCGATAGCAACCGGTGCCTCGCTTCTTTTTTGTGCGGTCTTATTGGCGCTATTGACGGTTACCTGCTGTAGTTCCTGTAAAGCAGGTTGCAGGGCAATAAGCAAGGAACTACCAGCGCCTGTTTTTTGTGTCTGGCTTGCATAACCTGTGAATTTTACCGTAATGGTTCGGGTGCCCGCTGGAACGCTGAACACGCCATTGGGGTCAGACAGATAGGTTTTGCCTGCATCGGTAGTGATACTGGCCATGGCAAGGGGCTCCCGGGTTACGGCATCAAACACTTTGCCGTCAAGCGCAGTTGGTTGCTGCGCAGATGCAGTAAGCGATAAGATCAGTATATATATTCCCAGGCAACCTTTTGATAAAGTTGCAAGTCGTTTCATAAATAGAAGATGTGGGCGGTCATCAAACCGCTTCTGGTTACATGATTAAATGGAATGGCGCATACCCTGGTCTTCAACCGAAAGGTTGATAACAGAAGAGATATACAAGATGATTTTATGAAACGAAGATGCCGGGAGGATGGAAAACAGAAAGATGCTGTTGTGCGGGGATATAAGCTTTATAAGCTGTATGATGACTTAAAACCGGTAATACTATCGGCGCAATGGTGAGAAAGAAAGATTTGGAGGAAAGTACTTCATCCTGGAAAGACCGTCGTTCCGGTGCCTGCTTATCCTTGTTTTCCTCCTGTTTCAGGCGCTTCATCAACTGGCATTTACCGTTACAGTGCATCTGCGGACGGGCTTTATTGACGCAGTTCTTAGCGTAGGCTTCGGTGTCGAGATAGTAGCTGGTTACAATCGCGAGGCGCTGAAACACTTGTCCCACGAGTGAGAGCAGCAACAGCCCCGTTATGATTTGTTTAGCCAGCAAAGGGGAATTTTTCGCAAAGATAGGGGAAAGGATAATAGTTTGCAGTTTATGGTATGTGGTTCGTCCTTCGTACTTTGTCCTTCGTACTTCAACACATATGTCTAACGCTTTTCTATCCCTTAATGGCAGGATGCATAAATCCGACCAGCCTTTGTTACTGCCGGATAATCGTTCATTTCGTTATGGAGACGGCTTTTTCGAGACCCTGAAACTTGTGAATGGCTTGCTGCCTCTTGGGGACCTGCACTTTGAACGTCTTTTTCATTCGCTGGAGGTAATGGGTTTTGAAAAGCCGGCACATTTTCACCGGCCTTACCTGGAAGAACAGATAAAAAAGGTGGTGACCAAGAATGGTCATACCCGCCTGGCACGTATCCGGCTGACAATTTTTCGCGGAGAGGGTGGGCTGTATGATCCGGTTTCCGATTTTCCGAATCACCTGGTTCAAAGCTGGGAACTCAACCCGGCCAGCTGTCAACTGAACGAAAACGGGTTGGTGCTGGGTTTATACGAGCAGGCCTGTAAAGCCATGGACGGATTTTCGGCTATTAAAAGCAATAATTACCTGCCTTATCTGATGGCGGCCCGTCACGCCAAAAAAATGCATTGGAATGATGCGCTTTTATTGAATAGTGCCGGACGTGTGGCGGATGCAACCATCGCCAATGTATTCATCGGTATCAATGGGGTATTGAAAACCCCGGCGCTCCCGGAAGGTCCTGTGGCCGGTGTCATGCGGCAATACCTCTTGCGCGAAGCCCGTAAAGCAGGCTATGCAATTGAAGAGGGACAGATCTCTCCGGATGAACTGCGGGACGCCACCGATCTTTTCCTGACCAATGCTATCAACGGCATCCGATGGGTGAAACAGTGCGGTGAAAATGGATACCGGAAAGAACTGGCAACCAGCCTGTACCAGGCATTCGTGAAAGCCTTGTGGAAGCTTTAAATGAAAAATGATAAGTGATAAGGGAGCATGTAAGCTGTAAACGGACTTGGCTTATTTTGGAAGCAGGTCCAGCATATTTTATTTTTCATCCCGACAAAGCGAAGCGATCGTCGGGATCTCCGCTGCCGCCCCGATTTTTCGTTTTTCATGATCAAACCATTTTCCTGGCTCCTTGTTAATGTTATATGTCTCTTACTTCCGTTAATCTTATCTGGTTCCGGCGTGATCTGCGGCTGCAGGACAATGCTGCCTTATACCGTGCACTCCGGGAGGGTAAACCGGTAGTGCCCATCTTTATTTTCGACCGGCATATCCTAGACCGGTTGGAAGACCGCAGCGACAGGCGGGTATCGTTCATTCACCAGGCCCTGCAACTCATGCAGAAACAACTGGTAAAACTGGGCAGCAGCCTTGAAGTGTACCATGGATATCC
>CAZAOR010000157.1:0-4554 GCA_964486805.1 uncultured Sediminibacterium sp.
GGAAAATATGGCTTTGATGGCCGATAAACTGAACATTTGATTTTTTTTAACTAAACATTTGTATATACAATTATTAATCACCTGATAAACCTTTTCTATGAACTAGGTGATCACCGGCGGGGCCGGTAATATTTCCAAGCCCCTGGCACTGACTTTATTGGCTGCTGGGCACGAGGTTACCGTTATTGGCCGTTCTGAAAAAAACCTGGAGTCATTGACTGCAGCAGGAGCGAAAGCAGCCCTGGGCTCCGTTGAAGATGCCGCCTTTCTCGCAGCGGCCTTTGCTGGCGCAGATGCCGTTTAGACAATGGTACCACCACACTCCAATCCGGTCAAGTGGAAAAACTGGATCGGAAGTATTGGGGAAAATTATGCCGCCGCCATCCGCGCCAACAAAATCCAATATGTGGTTAACCTGAGCAGCGTAGGCGCAGACCTGCCGGATGGTTGCGGTCCTGTGAGTGGATTGCATAAAGTAGAACAGGCTTTGAACAGCCTGCAGCAAAGTGCTGTGCTGCATTTACGCCCCTCCTATTTTTACCCCAATCTGTTGGCGAATATTGGCCTGATCAAAACAGCCGGTATCATGGGCAGCAATTTTGAAGTACCTGATGGTCGTTTCCCGATAGTAGCGCCTTCCGACATTGCGGCTGTAGCGGCTGAAGCCCTGCTACAACTGAAATTTTCAGGACATTCCGTTCAATACATTGCCAGTGATGAAACAGGCACGGCAGCCATTGCCGCAGCAATCGGGAAAGCCATTGATAAGCCCGAACTTGCCTGGGTAAAATTCTCGGATGAGCAATCCTACCAGGGGATGATACAGGCAGGGCTTTCTGAAGAACTGGTTCGTAACTATGTAGAAATGGGTGCCGCCATCCAGAACGGCAGCATGCTGGCTGATTACTGGCAACATCGTCCAGCAACACTGGGCCAGGTAAAACTGGCAGATTTTGCCAAAACCTTTGCGATCATTTATCATTCCTAATATTTAAAACGATTACCTATGTCAGATTCAAAACCCCGGATTGGAATTTTAGGCTCCGGTGCTGTGGGCCAGATACTCGCCAAAGCATTTCTGGAGGAAGGACATGCAGTTACCCTCGGTACGCGTGATACACAGAAAGAAATTTTACAAAAGTTGAAAGCTGAAAAACCGGCACTCCAGTTGGCAGATTTTGCAGCGACCGCTGCATTTGGTGAGATCCTGGTACTGGCCGTGGCAGGAACCGCTGCGGAAGAAGCTGTGGAAGCTGCAGGAAAAGCAAATTTTGACAACAAGGTCATCATTGATGCAACCAACCCGATCGCGAAAGAAGCCCCGGTTAACGGAGTGCTCAAATATTTTACCGGGCCGAATGAATCCTTGATGGAGCGCTTGCAGCAGCTGGTGCCCAAAGCCCATTTTGTAAAAGCCTTCAATAGTGTCGGCAGTCATTGCATGTACAAGCCGGCTTTCGAAGGCGGAAAACCCACGATGTTCGTGGCAGGTAACTCAGATGCCGCCAAACTGATCGTGAAAGATATTCTATCGGCATTCGGCTGGGAAACCGCTGACATGGGTCAGGCAGCATCCGCACGCGCCATTGAGCCGCTCGCCATGCTTTGGTGTATCCCGGGATTCCTGAAGAACGACTGGACACATGCGTTTAAATTACTGACAACCTAAAGGATAAGTACGAAGGACGAAGCAGGAAGCATCCGAAAAATCCATCGTCCTTCGTACTTTTACAAAATGTCTCTTCCCGCATTCATTGCTAGTCTGTCCAACCCGCTTCCCCCTGAAAAGGCTTCCCTGCCAGTGCAGGCTTTGTGGCATGATGCAAAAGGCGACTGGCAGCAAGCACACAGGCTGATTGATCAGCTCGATGACCCCATCGCCTGCCATGTGCACGCCTACCTGCACCGGAAAGAAGGTGATGCAGCCAATGCCCTTTACTGGTATCATCGGGCAGGAAAAACACCTTACGCTGGTTCGCTGCAAAAAGAATGGGAAGCGTTGGTGGAGCTATATACAGTTTAGCAACCCCTGCACTTCCCATATCTCCATAAGTTGATCATCCAGATGTTTCTCTGGTTGCTTAAAAAGGCTTTAGAGCATATTGCATCATTTGCAATATGAAATCCGGATCAGGGCAATTCCGCAGGTACGGTTCGCTTTCACTATAGCGGCATACGCCCGGGTAATCTCCTTTTTTCCCCTCCATATCCAATATAAGCTGGAAATGCAGGTGTGGCGGCCATTGCCCGTTTTCTTCCGGTTTTCCGAAATGTGCAATGACGGTACCTGCTTTTATTTCGCTTCCTTCCTGCAAACCAATTAAATCCCGGGCGGACAAATGTCCGTAAAGACTGTGCCAGGTTATGCCGTTGCTCTCGTGTTGGAGGATTATGGTAGCGCCATAATCGGCATACGCATCATTGTAGGCAAAACTGTGCAGGATGGAATTCGCCGGTGCCATTTCAGGCGTTCCTGCTTCTCCCCAAATATCAAGACCCAGGTGCAAGCGCCTGGGTTCTTCGGTTATCCCATTTCCGTCAAATACCTGGCTGCGCCCATATATCACACGGTGTTCATTGTACCCACCGATGCCGTATCGTGCGCCAGACCGCTGCAATTGCATTTGTATATGCGCATCCAGGTGCTGGGTATCCTGCCATATACTTTCCTGCAAATCCGTATTGGCAGCAGTAAAATCCAGCAGCAGCAATTTGTCTGCTGCCGGATCAAAGGGTACTACTTTGTGAAAAGCTATGTCATTCAAAAAGATCACAACACTTATTTCAACTGCTGCATAATCTCCTGGATGGCCCGGTCTAACTGCGGGTCACGGTGTTGCACACGATCCACAAAATTCATGGGTACCGGGATATCCGGTGTTACACCGGTGGATTCGAGGTCCTTACCATCCAGGGTATAACAACCCCAACTGGGCAAACGCACAAAGGAACCATCCACCAATCCTGCTCCGCTGGTAAAGATGATCCAATGGTAGGTGCCTGAACCGACTATCTTGCCCAGTTTAAGCGCCTTGAATCCGGCAGATGTCATTTCTGCATCACTGAGTGACTGTTCATTGGTCAGCAGGATCATCGGTTTATCGGAAGGTGCAAAGTTGGGCTGCGGCGCCAGCTTTCCTTCCCGGTATTTCCATTGCAGGTAGGTACGCTGGCTCAGGAACTGCAATACCTCATCATGCACATTACCGCCAGTATTGTAACGCAGGTCCAGGATCAATGCATCTTTTTTGTAAAAGTCCTGTGTCATATCTATCAGGAACTTTTCGAGTTCTCCGGTTCCCATATTCTTCATGCAGGTATATGCGATGCGGTTATGACTTTGTTCATCCACTCTTTTCTGATTCTGGTCTATCCAGTCGTCATATAAATTATCGCCCAGACTCATTTGCGGATGCAGCTTTACCGTGATCTTTTTTCCTTCCCGGTCAAAAACCAAACGCAGTTCCTTGTCCATGGAGGGGAGGCTGAAATACTTGTTCCGGTTTTCCGTACTGTCAATGGCTGTATCGTTTACCTGAATGAGGCGGTCGCCGGGTTGCAGGTCCACGGCTGATTTATCCGCGTTGGAGCGCTGCAATATTCGCTGTACCAGATAGGGATGCCGATTATCAAACAGGATACCGGTTTCCATCGTACGGTTCGACAAACCGACTGCTTCTTCCTCTCCATTGGAACTAAAGCCCTGATGCGAGGAGTTCAATTCTCCCAGCATATCGGCCAATAAAACACGCAAATCAGCCCGGTTATTGAGGTGCGGCAGGAAAGCTGCATATTGCTGTTTCATAGCTGCCCAATTCACACCGTGAAAATGTGCATCGTAGTAATTCTCATCCAACTGCGCCCAGGCTTCTTCGAATATTTGTTTGAATTCATCCTGCAGATCGCGGCGGAACGTCAGGGATATATTGATCGGGTCTACTTTATTTGCATCCAGGTTCAGCTTGTAAATACCCCCATTGAATAAGAGAAAGGCTTTATCACCTGCTTCTTCATAGTCCATCCCGCCAGCATCTGCCCCTGCAATCCTTTCTGTTTTGGGGGCTGCAAAAGGATCCAGGGTCGTTTTCCAAAGTGCAGATTTTCCTTCTGCATGATTACTTACATACAACACAGTTGTTTTACCGGCTTTTTCAGACACATGCAATACATATTGCGACCCGAAAGAAGGGCCGATCTGCTCGAGTCGCTCCATGATATGCTGTGTATCAATATGGATAATACTGTCTGCCGAGGTTTTTGGGGTGCTGTCTTTTTTGGGAGACTGGAACAATTTGGCATATTCGTCACTGCGGAAAGGCTGATCCCATTTCTCCAGCGCCATCCGGTATATATGAGGGTCCTGTAAACCGAAGGGATAAGCAGGTTTGGTTCGCGCCGATTCAAAATAGATGTATTTACCGTCGGGCGACCATTGGGGATCCGATTCCGTAATCCCTGTATTGGTCAGGTTCATGACTTTCCCGTCACTGATCCGATACACGAATATGTCCTGTTCAAAATTCCGGAAAGCGGTAAATAATATATATTCCCCAT
>CAZAOR010000158.1:0-4760 GCA_964486805.1 uncultured Sediminibacterium sp.
GATTTCTTACGCAGGGCTTCTTCGGCCTGAAAAAAATCCCGGTAGGCTTTCCGGATCACATCTTGCTGAGTACCCGTTAAAGTCATTTGCTTATCGATCATTTCGGTTACGTGCCGGAGTTTCTGCTCAGGTGTCGGGGGCTGAGGAACTCCCTGCTGCGCTGCCAGCTTACCTGTTACCAGGATACAAAGCAACCACCATTGAATGGATATTTTTTTCATACAATTTATGGATTGGGTTCGTTACAGGAAGCTTATTGTGTTACGGAACCTTTTGTTCCATAAAAGCCCGCTCCGTTGATATAGGGAGCATCTGCCGTAGTGTGGTAATGATAAATGCCGTTGGGATAATCAGCCGTTGCACCGAAATGCCCGTGATAGGTATCCAGATCAGCACTCGTCAGTGTTTTCCCGTTTTCTTCCGGCCCGTAAACCGGAAACCCATCCAGCAAAAAACCGATCAGGGCCGATTTGGTCTTGTTAGCCGTGATATACAAAGGTTCTACATGGTAATGATAAGCCGAGCTCTGATCCGGATGACCATTGTACTGATCAAAAGAATTGATCTCACTACCCAAAGGCTGATTGGGTCCGGCATACTGGTTATAAATTGGCACTCCGTTAATAGCTACCCCGATCGGACCCAGGGGCGTTGCTTCATGTGCAGCATTCACTGCGGGATTGGCCGGTATTTTAAAAGTGTAATTTTTGGTGCCGATGCTATTCGGGTTTTTTGAAAATGCAGGATTGCTGCCGTTGTAAGCCTGGTAGCGGCTGTCTGAACTGGCGAAATAACAACTCTTGTGATCGGGTACCCCATCAGATTTGATGGTAATCGTTGTGCCATCCGTGGAAATGACCACATTGGAGTTGAACTTCTTAAAAACATCCGGCAGTGTTGCGGTACCGGAAGAACTGCTGCCCGCAGTAGTGCCCGTTGAACTGCCTGCATCTTTCTTACAGGAAATGGTGATGACACCTGCTGCCAGCAGCAGGATGATCCCTGCTTGTGTGTATTGTTTCATAAAATCTTTTCAGGTTGGATGCGCTCACGGAAAAAAACCTTCGTTAAAACTTGTTAATTCCTTGGCGGAGGAGGCCCATCTTCCGGCATTGGCGGACGCCCGCCGGGTGGAGGGCCGGGTCGCTCACCCGGTTGCGGCGGCGCCATCTGGCGCAGTATTTCATGGAGGATGCGCATGAATTTTTTCCGCTGATCGGGCCTGCAAATCCGAAGTATGGCCTGGAAATGACGGAAAGTCTGCAAATCAGTGGCTGCCTCCATCGCAGCCGCAGCCTGCGCTTTCTGCTGTAAAACCGAATCAGGTATGGAATCCTGCTGCAGCAAATCAAAAAAAACATTTTTGGCCGTAAGGATACCGGAACGGATATCCTTCATCTGCTCCTGATGCTGCCTGCGTAGTTGCTCTAATTGTATCCTTTGCATGGAATCAAGTCCCAATTCCTGTACCATGAAATCCACGACGGCCCGGTCATTGCGGGGCGGCCCCGGTTTCTCGCGTATCAGCCATAAAGCACCGAGTGTGGCAATATTCAGCGCTACCAGTAATAAAAAGGCTATCACCCACCAACGGCTTCTGTCAAAATAACTCATGGCGTTGTGTTTTCAATGGTGTACAGGGAAGTATTGGTCAGATCGTATGCAGTTGCAAAATGTTGCAGGCCGTTTGTACTTTGAGAGGTCTGCCTGCTGGCGGTTTGCTCCCGCAACAAAATACGTATAACAGAAATATTCAGTATCAGTAAACAACACAAACCTGCTACCAGTAGCAAAGGCCTGGCAATGCTTTGCCCATAAGCCTTATCATTGCCTGCCTGGTCCAGTCGGGCCGCAAGCCGGGTATAAAAGAATGCCGGCGCTTCTGCAGGCGTTATACCGTCCAGGCTTTGCAGGATCCGGTTGATTTCTTCCTCACTGATCTTTTTTGCGGGCATATCCGGTGATTTAGGATGTATAATACTGTTGTAATTTCTTTCTCAATTGATCTTTTGCACGATGCATCAGGGACTCGACTGCCTTGACAGAAATATGCATGATCTCGGCCACTTCTTCATAGCGGAGGCCTTCTGCCTTGATCAGAGTGAATGCAATACGTTGGTTCTCGGGTAAGTCCCGCATCGCCCGGAATAACTGAGCCGCTCTTTCCTTATTATCGAGACTAACACCCGGATGCTGAAAATGCGCCGGTTCCGCCGTTTTTTCCGCAAATCCCATCCATACCCGGAGGTTGGCTGCTCTTTTCCGCGCCTTTCGCTTCCGGTCATGATCCAAAGCTTTGGTGATAGCGATCCGGTACAACCAGGTTGATAATTTGGATGCTCCCCGGAAAGCCCGGACAGATTGAAAAACCTGTATAAATACTTCCTGGCAAACATCTTCTGCCTCCTGATTGTCCTGCACAATATTCAGTACCGTATTAAACACCATCTGCTGCCAGGTTTCCACAAGTTGCCGGAACGCTTCTCTGTCGCCCTGCTGTAATAACCCGATGAATGCCTGCTCGTTTGTCAATAGCTGTATATCCGTTAGACGTTACAACCTACAAAAACCTTCGGCCTTTTTCAAGAAAACCTTGCTTACATTCGGGTTGTGTTCAGCTCGGCCGTACCGGTTTCAGCAGATTGATTGGCAGGCGTTTAAAGCATTACCTGCCGGGATCCGCCGGGTAGTTCGGGCTGCATTTTTCAAATGATCCGCATCCTATTGGGGCGTAAAATATGCGAAACCTGTTTCGAGTCCTGCTGATCCTTAGCGTATCCGGCTTGCATGGCCAGGGATACCAGGCTTTGCACGGCTCTCCATTTGCAGGCAGCACCGCTGTTTTCAATAACCCGGCAGCTTCATTGCACAGCGCTTACCGGTGGGACTTCACCCTTTTTTCCCTGCAGGCCAAAGTCAGCAGCAATTCACCCTACCTCAACCATTTTTCAATCCGCCACCAGGATAGTGCTTACCTCACCATGAAAAATGACCTGGCCAGTAAATTCCTGCATGGTAATATGGATGTCAGCCTGTTTACACTTTCCTACCGGCCTGACAAAAAACAGGCATTCAGCATCGGCGGCAGGCTGCGGGGATATGTACATGCGAAGACCGCTCCCTTTGTGTACAATGACAGTATCCATAGCCTCCATGATTTTCTTGTGTACAATGAACATACCCCCTATCTGGACGGATTTATGACACATGCCGGATGGATAGAGCTGGATTTGAATTATTCGCGTCTTTTATGGGAAAACAGCCACGCTAGTTTATCGGGGGGCATCACCTTGCAGATCATGAAAGGTATTTCCGGTTTTTACACACGTCTCAACAAAATCAGTTACCTGGAAACCAAAAGCGCCAATGATACGAGCTTTTATCTCACAGGTGGCAGCGGGGAAGCTGCCTATGGTACCACCTATGCACAAAACTCATGGAAGGATTTCCTGAACCAGGCGCATACCGGGCTCGGATTCAGCCTGGGTGTGGAATACCTGAGTTACCTGGATGATAGATCTGACGGTTTGTCCCATAATAATCTGAATTACGACTGGAAGATCGGAGCCAGTATCATGGACATCGGAGCCAACCGGTTTACACCTAACGGGAATTCCTCCCGATTTTCTGATCCGGACCCGACGATACCGGATAACGTGCTTGACCAGAAATTAAATAATCCGCAAAATGCCCAGGATTTGAAAGATTCCCTGAATAGTATTTTTGCCAGCACATCTACCATTACCGATCCGTTTAAGATCGGATTGCCCACCCGCCTTGTATTGAATATTGACAAAAACCTCGGCAACCATTTCTATGTAAATGGGGAAATGAGCCTGAATTTTTACAGTACCTCCAGCTACCGGCGGCTCAATACCCGGGAACTGAACCTGCTCACCATTACGCCCCGCTGGGAAACCATTGCCTGGGGCGCTTATCTGCCGGTGCAATACAATACGCAAGGGCAATTATGGATAGGAGCCGCAGTGAAACTTGGCCCCCTCGTGGTTGGCTTGCATAATATTGGCATTTTTGCCCGCAATCCTTCCATCAATGGCGGGGGCTATCTCCTGCTTTCCATACACCCCTTCAATAAGGAGAAAGTCATCAGCCATCTTGATTGTACAGCCCCATAAAAAAAATCCCGCGTAGACACGCGGGATCCAAGGTTATGATGAAAAGTATTACGCAACACTATCGGCCATGACGCCTTTGAAATAGCCGATGGATTCTGCCATACCCGGAAGGGGATCGCTCATATCTTTTTCGAATTCGATACTGCACATGCCGCTGTATTTGATTTTTTCCAGGGAACGTATCAGCCCGGGAAAATTGATAACACCACGGCCTATTTCGATGGCTTTGCCGTCCTGTTCGGCTTTACTCACATCTTTTATATGCATATCGAACAAGCGGTCTTTATAGGTTTTTACGGCTTTCTCAACCACAACGCCTGCGCGTGTCGCATGCCCAATATCAATACAAAGACCCACCCGGGGATCCCTGTTCCTGATCCGGTTCATGACATCCTCAGGTCCAGGATACAGTTTGTCTTCGGGGCCATGGTTGTGAATAGCCAGGCGGATATTATATTCTTTTACCTTTTCTTCGGCATAATCCAGCTGGTCATAATTCGGCGCGCCCACAATCAGGCTGACGCCGCATTTCTTGGCATATGTAAATGCCTGGTCAACTGCCTCCTTGGTTTTCATATAAATCACACCGACCGCATATACCCGGATACCTGCATCTTTCAATTT
>CAZAOR010000159.1:0-3389 GCA_964486805.1 uncultured Sediminibacterium sp.
CTTCTTTTTTGAAATCGGATTCAGGAACTTTCTCCAGGTAAACCTTACCGCTTCCGCAATCACCTTTGTCCTTGGCATTGACTGAAATAAAAGTACCCGTCAGGGTTTCCAGTTTACCGATCCTGGAATAATCCAGGTAACAAGTCATCAGGCAGGGTTCGCTCAGGTCCGCAGTTTTCAGGTCCAGCATCTTGGTCTCCTTGATGATCAGGCTTTTGGCTGCGGGGGAATAGATGCCTTGCAGGGCTGCTTTCCCGAAAAAAACGGTGGTTTTATAGGAGTAAGTAACCCCCATGATCCCATTATTCTTTTCCTGTTTGATCTGTACCTCGTACTTGTAATTCTCGGTAGGCAATCCTTCCCGGTAAAGGCTGGAAGAAGAACTGAAATAACCCCGCCAGATACCGGTGATGTTCTGGGCATCGGCATGAGCAAGGGACCATAAAAGAAGGAAAGGGGGTAAAATCCATCTCATTCAACAAAACTACTGCGGCTGGTGCCTGTCGGCTGATAAAAAAGCGTTAAGGTTTTTAAGGCTTTCTGAGCCAACGGTCGTTATCAGAGCCATGAATTGTGTACCTTTGCCCTCCAAAATTCAGCAAGCGTTTCTATGATTACAATCAATTTTCCGGACGGCAACAGCAGGCAGTATGAGAGCGGGGTTAGCCCGATGGATATTGCAAAGTCCATCAGTGAAGGCCTGGCAAGAAAAGTATTGGTTGCTGGCGTGGACGGACAGGTCTGGGATTTGTCACGTCCCATCGAAAAAGATGCGGGCATCAAACTATATACCTGGAATGACCCCGAAGGCCAAAGTACATTCTGGCATTCTACGGCGCATCTGATGGCTGAAGCGGTGGAATCGCTTTTTCCCGGTGTAAAATTCTGGGTAGGCCCTGCCATCGATAAAGGATTTTACTATGACATGGACCTGGGTGATCGCAAGATGACCGAAGAAGACCTGGCTGCCCTGGAAAAAAAGATGAACGAACTGGCTCGCCAGGCAAATCCGTATATCCGCCGGGAAGTACCCAAGTCAGAAGCGGTGGCTTATTTTGCCGAGAAAGGCGATGAATATAAGCTCGACCTGCTGCAAAACCTCGAGGACGGAAATATCACTTTTTATACCCAGGGCGCTTTTACCGATCTCTGCCGCGGCCCGCATATCCCCAATACCGGGTGGATCAAAGCGGTTAAGCTGACCGGTATTTCTGGCGCCTATTGGAAAGGCGATGAAAAAAATAAGATGCTGACCCGGGTATATGGCGTCAGTTTCCCCAGCCAGAAAGAACTGGATGAATACCTGGCGATGGTAGAAGAAGCAAAGAAAAGAGACCACCGGAAACTGGGGAAAGAACTGGGCATTTATACCATGAATGATGATATCGGCCAGGGTCTGATCCTCTGGATGCCCAATGGAACCGTGATCATCGAGGAATTGGAAAAGCTGGCCAAGGAAACAGAACAGGCTGCGGGGTATAAGCGGGTGGTTACGCCGCATATCGCAAAAGAAAACCTCTATCTCACCAGCGGCCACCTTCCGTATTATGCGGATAGTATGTTCCCGCCCATGGAACTGGATGGTGAAAAATACTATCTGAAGGCGATGAACTGCCCCCATCATCACAAGATATTTGATGCGGAACCGAAAAGCTACCGGGATCTCCCCCTGCGACTGGCTGAATACGGTACCTGCTACCGATATGAACAGAGCGGGGAACTGTTTGGATTGATGCGGGTACGCTGCCTGCACATGAATGACGCGCATATTTATTGTTCCAAGGAACAGTTCCGCCAGGAATTTGAAGCGGTAAATAACATGTACCTGAAATATTTCAAAATATTCGGTATCGAAAAATATGTGATGCGACTTTCCTTGCATGACCCGGAAAAACTCGGACAGAAATACATCAATGAACCGGCCCTCTGGCAGGAAACCGAGGACATGGTACGGAAAGTGCTGATTGAAACCGGCGTGCCTTTTGTAGAAGTGAAAGGAGAAGGGGCATTTTACGGCCCCAAGATTGATGTACAGATCTGGAGCGCGATTGGCCGTGAGTTTACGCTGGCAACCAACCAGGTTGATTTTGCCCAGTCCCGCAGTTTCAAACTGAGTTTCACCAACCGGAACAATGAGCCGGAAATCCCGCTGATCATCCACCGGGCTCCCTTAGGGACCCATGAACGCTTTATCGGCTTCCTGCTCGAACATTATGCCGGACGGTTCCCGCTCTGGCTGGCACCGGTACAGGTCAAAGTGTTGCCCATCAGTGATAAATTCGAAAATTATGCACTGGAAGTGCTGGGATCCCTGCAAAAAGCCGGCATCCGCGCAGAAATCGACGACCGCCAGGAAAAGATCGGCAAAAAAATACGGGATACCGAACTGATGAAAGTTCCCTATATGCTGATCGTAGGGGAAAAGGAAATGCAGGAAGGACGGGTATCGGTACGTCGCCACGGCAAAGGTGATCTCGGCACCCGCGACCTGCCGGAACTGATTGCCGGCCTGAGCGATGAGATCAGGGAAAGGAAATCAGGCGAATAATCGCCAATACTTATATCTTTAACGGAAAAAGCATTATTCACTAAACACCATTGAATGGCATTACCACCCAGAGGGGGCGGAAGATTCAACCCCAGGTTTAACAGGCAGCCCGAGCCTGAACATCGTATCAACGAAAGAATCCGGGTACCTCAAGTACGTTTGGTGGGCGACAATGTCACAGTTGGCATTTATCCCACTTCCGAAGCGCTGAAAATTGCACAAAGCCAGGAACTTGACCTGGTCGAGATATCTCCGACAGCAGACCCTCCTGTCTGCAAGATCATCGATTACAAGAAATTCCTGTACGAGAAGAAGCGGAAGGAAAAGGAAATGAAAGCCAATTCCAAGCAGAGTGAGGTAAAGGAAATCCGGTTTACCCCCGGCACCGATGACCACGACTTTGACTTCAAGGCCAAGCACGCGGAAAAATTCCTGAAAGATGGCAATAAAGTAAAAGCCTATGTGCAGTTCAAGGGCCGTGCCATCATGTTCCAGGACCGGGGCCAGCTACTGCTACTTAAGTTTGCCGAGCGGCTGGCTGAAGCAGGCGCATTGGAAAGCATGCCCAAACTGGAAGGCAAGCGTATGTTCGCAATTTTTACGCCGAAACTCGGGAAGAAAAAATAGGTAGGGGGGGATTGGCCGGTTGGCTTTCTATCGAATTGGTAATTAAGGATTTAGTACCTGTACAAAACCTTAGGCTCCATTTTATCCGGTTGCAGGGATATCGGACCGCTGCCCGGCAAAGTAATCGGCTGATCACCTATTTGTCATTTTCTGCAAAAACCTTACCTTTGCCACCCATTTCCCGTAAGGCCAACAAGTGTCCCGTCTGTTCGGG
>CAZAOR010000160.1:0-5088 GCA_964486805.1 uncultured Sediminibacterium sp.
AGTATTCCTGGGACTTTACACGCTATAATGTCCCTTCCATGGATCCTTCCCAGCTCAGCAGCTTATCATTTACTGGTCAAACAACGACTATCCTCGCCACTTCGCCTACTTCCCTGGAAGTGGCCAGTGGTTATTATATCCAGCCCCGGTATGAGATCAGTTTTACCAATAACGGGGGGGTACTCAGTAATTTCCAGGTCAGCCTGAACCCGGATGATGTGGCAGTGATGGCATCTGGAGGGGTAACGGTGACCAGTGGCCCCACGATCCTGGTTGCAGACCCGGTTGGTAAGAAATTCAGTTTTCAGTACACGACCAATTCCCGATACGTTATAGATACTTACTATAAGTAAAGGCTTTTTTCTTCATGTTGTTTTTACCGATGACCTTCCCATTCTTGGGGGGGTCATTTTATTTATGATTATATGTGCTATTTATCAATTATTTATAAATATTATAAATGTATATTTAAAAATAATTAACAAAACTAAGCAGCACTAACCGGCTTGTAAAAGTCATTATGGACTTAAGTGATGAAAACGAAATCGTTAAAAATCCGTTTCACGTTTTGTTAACAATTTGAACGATTTGGTTATATTCGCTTTTAAAGTTTATCCAAAAACTAAAAAACATGAAGAAAATTGTCTCCACACTGACAGTGGCATTGCTATGTTTTACATTGGCTGCTACTGCCCAGGTACATCCCATTACGGGTACCGTGAAAGATGATCAGGGTGCACCCATTCCCAATTCTTCCGTTAGAGTTAAAGGAACCAACACCGCAGCAATTGCGGATGCTTCCGGCAACTATCGGATCAGTGCATCTGAGAACTCGGTACTGGTTTTTTCTGCCATTGGTTTTAATACTTACGAACAGAAAGTAGGTAAAGCTGGCGTAATCAACATTTCCCTTTCCAAAGCGGTTAATGAGTTGGAGAATGTGGTGGTTACGGCCCTGGGTGTAAAAAGAAGGCCTAAAGAATTAGGTTATGCCCAGTCTACCATCAAAGCAGATCAAATCACTGCCGGTCAGTCACCCACCATTGGACAGGCGCTGTCTGGTAAAGTAGCGGGCTTGACCATCATGAACCAGAACAGTTCGGTTAACCAGGACGTGAAAGTGGTACTGCGTGGTTATCGTTCAATCGGCGGTAATAACGAGGCACTGATTGTACTGGATGGGGTGCCTGTTCCGCAGAATACCTTAGCGTACATTAACCCGCAGGATGTGGAAAGTGTGACTGTACTGAAAGGTGGCCAGGCTGCTACCCTGTACGGCTCTGACGGTGTGAATGGCGCCCTGATGATCAATACCAAAAAAGGGAACATTCGCCCGGTAATTAATTTTGTTCATTCTACTACTATCGATCAGATCAGTTTCTTCCCCAAAGTTCAGACAGAATATGGTTCTGGTTCTGATTATGGCGGCGCACCTTTATCCAGCGATAACTTCCGTCCCTTTGAAAACCAGCAGTATGGTGATGCTTTCGATGGAAAGCCCCGTGATGTGGGTCGTGTTCTGGAAGACGGCAGTCACCTGGTGGTACCTTATGCATTCGTACCGAATCAGAAGAAAAATGCATTCAATACCGGGCATACCATTTCCAATTCACTTTCACTTAGCGCAGGAGATGAGCGTACCGGTCGTTACTTCATGTCTGTTCAGGACCTGGAAGTACAGGGCGTAGTTCCGGGGGATGAATACCACAGGGACGCTTTCCGCTTCAATGCATCCCGTACCTTCGGTAAGATCCGTACTGCTTTTGATGGTACTTTCACATCTGATCGTACACAACGAACCAGCGCAGACTTTTATAACCTGGTATTCAATACGCCGGGTGAAATTCCTTTGACTGATCTCCGAGACTGGCAGCATAATAAGTTTGCAAGCCCCAACGGGTATTTTAATGACTATTATGATAACCCTTATTTTGCGGCCGATAATAACCGCAGGGATATCCGGGATAACTTTTTCAATGGTAACGTAAGCTTGGATTACAAGCCTACCAACTGGCTGAGTGCAACTTATCGTTTGGGTACTGCCATTACCAATGTTGCCCAGAAAAACTGGACAGGTCAGTTCTTATATTCTGCCTACTCAAAACAGGCCAAAACTTTTGATCCCCAGTATAACGACTATAATGGTATTTACCGGGCCCGTACCGATGTGTTAGGTGCGGTAACTGATTATGCACAGTGGGCAAGCCGGATCAGCTCTGACCTGCTGATTACAGCTGAGAAACATTTCAAAAATTACTCTGCCAAACTGATCCTTGGTAACAGCGTTCAGGTTCGTCAGAGCAAAGATGTTCAGGTGAACAGTGCTTCTATCGTTATCCCCGGCATTTATAACGTAAATAATACTGCGGGGGTACTTACCGGTTCTGGAACATCCTCCCTTCAGCGTAAGTACAGCTATTTTGCTGATGGAACAATCGGTTACAAAGACCTGCTGTTTCTGCATGGATCACTGCGGAACGATAATACTTCCGTGTTCTTTAAAGATACCCGTCCTTCCAACTTGTATTCTTTCTGGTACTATGGTGGTGACGCCTCCATTATCCTGACAGATATCTTCTCCGGGTTAAAGAGTGATGTTATCAACTATGCCAAACTCCGCGGAGGCTGGAACCTGAACAGGAACGATAACCTGAGTCCCTATAACCTGGACCCGGTTTATTCTCCTTCCAGTGGTTTCCCTTATGGAACGACGGTAGGTTTGACTGCTTCTTCCAACTATCCTGATGGAAATATCCATCCGGAAACAATTACTACCACTGAAGTTGGTTTGGAAATGGGCTTGCTGAAAAACAGAATCAATCTTGACCTGTCTTATTATGTACAGCGCTCCAAAGACCTGATCCTGAGTGCAGGTGTATCTAACTCCACTGGTTACAGCAGTTATACCCTGAATGCGGCCGATCTTACCAACCACGGTTTTGAAGCTGACCTGAAAGCCAGTATCATTCGCAGTGCAAGTGTAAGTTGGGATGTAAGCGCTAACTATACTTATAACACCAATAAGGTGAATAAAATCTTCCAGGGATTGCCGAAATTCCAGTCTGGCTCACTTGGAACTTCTGCGTACAGTTTTGCGGAACTGGGCTTAGCTTTCCCTTACCTGGAAGTATCTGGTTTCCAGCGTGACGCTGCTGGTCATGTGGTCGTAGATCCGAGCACTTTCTGGCCGATAAAAGACCTGAACCTCCGCAAAATAGGTAATACATTACCCAAGCATATCATTGGTTTCAGCACCCAGTTCAGCTATAAAGGCTTTACACTGGCTACCACCCTGGAATTCCGCACCGGTTATTATGTTATGAACGGCAGCGGTCTTACCAGTGCATTTACAGGAGCCGGTGCTATTACCGACACTTATCACCGCAAACCTTTTGTATGGCCGAACAGTGTTGTATATGATGCTGCTTCCAGCAAGTACATTACGAATACCAATAAGGTGGATGATTACACTGCCTGGTATGGTGGCTGGGGTGATGTGGGTAGCCCGACCAGTGCTGCCAATATCGGAGAATTCTATGCGAACTCCGGCCAGTTCCTGAAAGTGCGTGATGCATCTTTGTCTTATGCTATTCCACAGTCTTTACTGAAGAGAACAAAATTCATCAAAACAGCAACTGTTACATTGATTGGACGTAACCTGCTGATGTTCCTGCCTAAGGATAATATCTATGCGGATCCGGAGTTTAACGCTTTCGCTACCAGCTCCAATAACGTAGGCATTAACACAACAGCGAATACGCCTCCCACCCGCTCCTACGGCGTGACATTGAATGTGGGATTCTAATCGTTCAACAGAAAACATCTTAATATGAAAAAGATACTATTGTATATCTCATCGCTGATGGTGCTGAGCAGTTGCTCCAAAAGTTTTTTGGATGTCAATAACAGCCCCAACTCGGCTACATTCTCCCGGTCAGACTATGCGATGGCAGGCGCCCTGAATACCACGGCACAGAACCTCAATGGTCCGAATGCCATTGGTAGCGCATGGACCGGCTATTATGGTTTCAGTACCAGCTTCACGGGAGGTGGTCAGCAAAAGACCTATGTATTTACCAATACAGATTTTACTTATTGGGATAGCTACTATCACAATATTTACGACTATCAGTATGTCATCCAGAACGGTGACAAAGAAGGATACAGCTACCTGGTAGGCCCTGCCATGATTATGCAGGCAAACCTGTTCCAGTCACTGGTTGATATGTATGGTAATGTGCCTTATTCACAGGCGCTCAAACTGCAGTCCTATGTAACTCCTTCTTATGATGATGCCCAGGCCATCTATATTGACCTGGTTAAGAAACTGGATACGGCTATTACTAAGATCAAAGCTGCTACCTGGCCTTCCCCAGCTCCCGGCGACATTATGTTCAGCGGGAATAAAACCAACTGGGTGAAATTAGCCAATACGCTTAAGTTGCGGATCCTGATGCGTCAGGCTTATGTGACTTCCCAGGCTTCTTATATCACAACAGAACTGAATAAAATTGTTACAGAAGGCTCAGGCTTCCTGACCAGCAATGCGTTTATCAACCCGGGTTATGTGAAGCAGACCGGCAAACTGAATCCGTTCTATTCATCTTTCGGGTATAATGAAAATGACGTTGAGCAAACCAACCACCGTTTTTATAAAATGGGTGATGTAATTCTCAACTTCCTGAAGAATACCCATGATATTTTCCGCTTACAGCGTGTTGCTGATGTGAAAGTTTCCAACCCAATCCCTGACCCTGTTACCGGGTTGCCTGACAAGAATAACCCGGATAACTATGTTGGTATTCCGTTGGGTGCCCGCGGTAACGCTTATCTGGAAACCCTGGTTTCTTCCATCGGTTCCTGCCAGGTAAATAAAGGTGATGCCACCCGCCCGATCGTTTTCATGAGTGCAGCCGAAAGTTATTTCCTGCAGGCTGAAGCGGCATACCGCAGTGGTATTCTGGCACTTGGTGACCCGCAACTGCTTTATCAAAATGGCATCACGCAGTCCTTTATTTTGGATGCTGCAACCCATACCGGTACAGCAACTGCTACCGCAGCCGCTGCAACAACCGCTGCGACGACTTA
>CAZAOR010000161.1:0-3813 GCA_964486805.1 uncultured Sediminibacterium sp.
TCACCATGGTGTCCGCCCAGTCAAAAACGAAAGGCCCTGAAACCAACCTCCTGGCCGGTCAGCGCCTGTACCGCACGAATTGTATGTCCTGCCATGGTACCGAAAGACAGGGATCCGGTAATTACCCGTCCCTGCAACAAATAGGCAAGCGTTATGATGATAAATCCTTTGCCGCTTTATTACAAACAGGCAGAAGGATGATGCCCGCATTCCGGCAATTATCTGCTGCGGAACAGGAAGCTTTGGCCAGTTTCCTGTTAGACCAGAAAAAACAACAGGCCGCGACATTCAAAGGCAAACAAAAGGCTTCCGATCCTTACTATAACCTTCCGTATACCTCAACCGGGTATAACAAGTTCATCAGTAAGGAAGGATATTCGGCTGTTGATACGCCCTGGGGTACCTTAAACGCCATCAACCTGCATACCGGTAAAAAAATCTGGACCACCACTCTGGGCGATTACCCCGAGTTCAAAGCCAAAGGAATTCATACCGGTACCGAAACCTATGGCGGGCCGGTGGTGACTGCAGGCGGACTGGTATTCATTGCTTCCACCCGGGACGCGGTTATCCGGGCTTTCAATAAACGAACCGGGCAATTATTATGGGAACATGCTTTACCCGCTTCCGGTTTTGCCACGCCTGCTCTCTATGCGCACAATGGCAAACAATATATAGTAATCGCCTGTGGCGGCGGTAAACTCAATCAACCATCCGGCGATAGCTATATTGCTTTTGCTTTACCTGATAAATAATGCGCGATGCTCACACAAGACCTGTTTATCCATCATGTATATTTCTGGCTGGAAAGACCTGACAGTGCGGAAGACCATGCAGCACTGCTTGCCGGCTTGCAAGCTCTCAGTGCAGCACCTTCGATACAACAATTCCATATCGGGGTACCGGCTAATACCCACCGGGATGTGATTGAAACGGGTTATGCGTTTTCCTGGCTGGCAGTTTTCCCGGACAAAGCCGCACAGGATGCCTACCAGGTCGATCCCATTCACCTGCATTTTGTGGATACCTGCAAACAGCTTTGGAAAAAAGTGGTGGTTTATGATTCGATCGCCGCTTATTGAAAATCATTTCTCCCAATCTATCGGAGCAGACTGCAGGTCGCGGGAATTGGTACCGATCCGGATGATGAATTTACCCGGCTCCCATACTTTTTTCAGTTCGCTGTTGTAAAAGGATAATTGTTCCGTAGTGACAGAAAAATGCACCTGGCGGGATTCACCCGGCTGTAACATGATTTTCTGAAACCCTTTCAGGTCTTCCACACTGCGGCTGATACTGGCAACAGGGTCTGTGATGTATAATTGTACCACTTCTTCTCCGGCATATTTGCCGGTATTGGTTACCGTTACACTGGCTGTCAGGGTTTCGGAACCTTGCAACTGTGTTTTACTGAGTTGTACCGGGCTGTACTGGAAATGGGTATAGCTCAGCCCGTAACCAAAGGGATAGAGGGGATCGTTGCTTTCGTCCAGGTAACTGGATTTGAATTTGGCAGATCCTTTTCCATCGAATGGCCGACCCGTATTTTTGTGATTATAGTAAATAGGTATCTGACCGACACTCCTGGGAAAGGTGGCGCTGAGTTTGCCGGAGGGATTATACGCACCGGTGAGCACATCTGCGATGGCATTACCCGCTTCTGTTCCGGGAGCCCAGGCTTCAAGAATCGCACTCGCATGTGCATCTTCCCATTCCAATGTGAGGGGGCGGCCATTGATGAGTACAATGACCAGCGGCTTACCGGTTGCAGCCAATGCTTTTAACAGGTTTTCCTGGCTTTCAGGGATATTGATATTGGCGCGACTGGAAGCCTCGCCCGACATATCGGCCGCTTCTCCCACTACTGCTACCACTACATCTGATTGCCGGGCTTTATCCACCGCTTCCCGGATCATTACTTCCGGACTGCGCGGGTCTTTTTCCACTTCGATGCCCAATGCATTTGACCGAACGGTCAAAAGCGAATCATCCGTGATATTGGCGCCCCTGGCATAGAGAATGGCTGCGCTGTTGCCCAGGGCTTTTTCCAGGCCTTCCTTAACACTCACCGAAGCCTTCCAATCACCTGCTACTACCCAGGTGCCGAGCATATTGCGTTTGTTATCCGCCAGGGGACCTACCAATGCAATTGTTCCTTTTTTGGCCAGGGGCAGGATATGATCGGTATTTTTCAACAGAACCATGCTGTGCGCGGCTGCTTCACGGGCCGCTTCCCGATGGGCTGCTGTCAATATTTCTTTGGCGGGACGTTCATTGTTCAGGTATTTGTATGGATCATCCATCAACCCCAGTTCAAATTTGGCGATCAGCACCCGCAGGCAGGCCTGGTCAATGGCAGCCTGTGTTACTTTGCCTTCTTTTAATGATTTAGTCAGCGTGGTAAGGAACCCCTCTCCCACCATATCCATATCCAGACCCGCATTCAGGGCACGGGCTGCAACTTCCTGCAGATCACCGATGCCATGATTCACCATTTCATTCACGGAAGTATAATCCGAAACCACAAAACCTTTAAAGCCCCATTCTTTCCGGAGCAGATCCGTCAGCAGCCATTTATTGGCAGTGGCGGGAACGCCGTCGATCGTATTGAAAGAACTCATAAAACTACCGGCGCCAGCCGCTACTGCTGCATGATAAGGCGGCAGGTATTCATTGTACATCCGGATACGGCTCATATCTACAGTATTGTATTCCCGGCCGGCTTCTGCTGCGCCATACAAGGCAAAATGTTTCACACATGCCATCAGCGTATGATCACTGGCCAGGTTATTGCCCTGATAGCCACGTACCATGGCTTTGGCAATCTCTCCGCCGAGAAATGGGTCTTCACCCCCGCCTTCTGAAATACGCCCCCAGCGCGGATCCCGGGCTATGTCTACCATGGGAGAAAATACCCAGTTCAATCCATCGGCAGTGGCTTCCGTGGCAGCAATCCTCGCCGTATTTTCAATCATTTGCATATCCCAGGAAGCCGAGAGACCCAGGGGTATCGGGAAAATGGTTTTATGCCCATGTATCACATCCAGTCCGAAAATCAAAGGAATATGCAAACGGGAATTATTCACTGCCAGTTCCTGTGCCTTACGCACTTTTTCCGGTGAATAAATACCAAACAATCCGCCTACCAGTCCTTTTTTAATTTTGTTCTCAACATTGGTACTCACCACTGAACCGGTAACGGCAGCACCACCCGGAATTATCAGGTTCAACTGACCGATCTTTTCATCGAGTGTCATTTTTGCGAGCAAGGCTTTGGCACGGGCTGTATAGTCAGTTTGTGCAGCAGTAAAAAAATAACCGGCAAGAGCAAGCAGGCAAAGACAGGCTTTTTTCATCGTGGAATTTTATGTGAAATTATAAATTGCTGTGCTTTGAGGAGCGTCTTTAGTCTTTGGCTATTTGTCTTTCGCAGATCACCAAAGACCAAAAACTAAAGACCAATAACTTTTAAATATTGTTCTTCTTCAGCTCCCCTACGGCAAAATCAGCAGCCCTTGCCGTTAATGCCATATAGGTGAGTGAGGGATTCTGGCAGGCGGAAGAAGCCATACATGCGCCATCTGTTACAAAAACATTGAGGGCATCCCATACCTGGTTATGACCATTCAATACGGATGATTGGGGATCTTTGCCCATACGCGCGGTACCCATTTCATGAATACCATGACCGATCGCTTGCCCATTATCCCAGGTATGCACATCTTTGACACCGGCTGATTCAAACATGGCTTTGAGTTCCTCTACAATGGCTTTGCGCATCTTGTGTTCATTCTATTTCAATTCACAATCCAT
>CAZAOR010000162.1:0-8215 GCA_964486805.1 uncultured Sediminibacterium sp.
GCAATGGCCAGGAGATGCAGGATGAGGTTGGTGGAGCCGCCTACGCCTGCATTCACAATTATGCTGTTCTCAAATGCCTGCCGGGTAAGGATTTTAGAGAGTTTCAGGTCTTCTTTTACCATTTCCACAATACGTCTGCCCGATAACTGGGCCATCACTTTTTTCCGGGCATCAACAGCAGGTATCGCAGCAGCGCCGGGCAGCGTGAGTCCGAGCGCTTCCACCATACAAGCCATCGTAGAAGCCGTGCCCATGCTCATACAATGGCCCTGGCTGCGGGCCGAGCCTACTTCAGCTTCATGAATATCTTCGGCAGTATAGTTTTCCACCAATTGTTTTTCTTTCACCATCCAGTTAAAAGAGCCGGAACCAATACATTCTCCTTTGAATCGTCCGTTCAGCATGGGTCCGCCCGGAACTACAATCGTTGGCAGGTCCACACTGCAGGCCCCCATCAGGGTGGATGGAGTGGTCTTATCACAACCCGTGAGCAGTACCACTCCGTCAATCGGGTTGGCGCGGATACTCTCCTCCGTATCCATACTGGCAAGATTACGGAACAGCATGGTCGTAGGACGCATAATGGTTTCGCCCAATGAAGTGACCGGGAATTCCAATGGAAAGCCGCCTGCATCAATCACCCCTCTTTTGACGATCTCTGCAAAGTCACGCAGGTGTCCGTTGCAGGGTGTCAGTTCACTCCAGGTATTACAGATTCCGATAACCGGGCGACCGGTAAAATAATCATCGGGATAGCCCTGGTTACGCAGCCAGGAGCGGTGTACGAAACCCATTTTGTCGGACTTGCCGAACCAGTCATGGCTGCGAAATTTGGTAGACATGGGAGATGGTTTGTAGTTGGTAGTCTGGGATTTGTTATAATGGTCAATGGTCAATGAAGATATTCACAATTCACCAATGACTATGCACTATAACTGAATCTTTATGCTTTCCACAGTACCGCTTGCTTCTGCCGTAGATACAGGTTGTCCGCCACCAATACTGATAGTAATATCACCTTTCATCTCCACCGGATTGCCATAATCATCTGTTATGGAAAGACTTTCACGTGTGAGTGTGAACTGTATTTTCCGGCTCTCTCCTTTTTTCAGGAAGAGTCGCTGAAATCCGCGCAGGGAACGGATAGGTGCTTTCAGTCCGGGTGCCTCTCCGGATACATACAGTTGCGCTACCTCTTCTCCATCCCGGTCGCCGGTATTCGTGATCGTGGCTTCTGCCAGATAGGTGCCTGCCTTAGCTGCTTTGATCCGGACATGGTCATATTTGAAATGGGTATAACTCAATCCATAGCCAAAGGGATAAAGCGGAGTGCCGCTAAAATAGCGGTAAGTGCGGTTCTTCATGGAATAGTCTGTGAAATCAGGCAGATCTTTATCGCTTTTGTAGAAAGTAACCGGTAACCGTCCTGCCGGGTTATAATCACCAAATAAAACATCCGCGATGGCCGTACCGGCCGACTGCCCGCCATACCAGGCATTGATGATGGCAGGAATATGCGATGCTTCATAAGGGATAGCAAGGGCGCTGCCCGTCATCATCACAAAAACCACCGGCTTACCGGTAGCTTCCAGTGCTTTCATGGCTTCTGTCTGTACCGCAGGCAATAGTATGGAAGTGCGGTCGCCTCCATTGAAACCAGGCTGGCTTACCCGCATTTCCTCCCCTTCCAACTGTGGCGAAATGCCGCCGACAAAAATGATCGCATCCGCATCTTTCACTTTGTCAGCAAATGCCTGCATATCTGTTTTTTGATAATGACCGGCACTCAAGCGAACAGCGGCAGGACCTTCACCCTGATAATACTCCATTACAATGTGATAGCTTTTATTTTTTTCTGTTTGCAGGCGGTATGTACGGGCACCCCAGCGGTTACGAAGCCAGGCATCAATCACCTGTTTGCCGTCAACATATAAGCGGTAACCGTCATCTCCTTCTGCCTCGAAATAAATATCGCCCGTTTCTGCTGCTGTAAAATCAGATGTATACCGTATAGAAAAGTTGCGTGTTTTCAGTGTTGGGCTCAGGGCTTCTCCTTCCCGCCAGTGATGGTCAATAGCGGGCTCCATGTGGCTGATTACCGGATTGCCCTCCAGGTCCTTATTATCGAAATATTCTGCATAAAAACCCGGTTTGCCTTCATAGCTGTATTGGCGATGTACATCGGCATACACCAGCATGGTATCATTGGTGAAGTTGACGGCTTTTTCATAATACACTTCTGCATCGGGACCTATTTTCTGGCGGATACCTTCAAGGGCAGTTACAATATGCGAGGGAGTGCCGTTATAATTACCTAACACAGAGATAGCATTATCTGCATTGGGACCGAGTACGGCTATTTTATGGATTTTTTTGCTGAGCGGAAGTGTATTGTTTTCGTTACGAAGCAAAACAATGGACTGGTGTGCCATCTTCAGCGACTGCGCAGCATGGGACTTGCTTTCCAGTTGCTCATCACCTACCTGTGCGTATTTCACCAATTGTTCCGGGTCAAACATCCCCAGCCGGAAGCGGATCAGGAATAAACGTTTCAGGGAGATATCAATTTGTTTTTCGGTGATTTTCCCTTCCTGCACTGCCTGTACCAGCGCTTTAAAGGAAGTGTTGCCACAATCTATATCGGTTCCGTGTAATACCGCATCCGCAGAAGCGCTGGCTGCATCAGGGTGGGTTTTATGGGTACGATAGAAATCATCGATCGCACCACAATCAGATGTTACATAACCTTTGAAATTCCATCGGTTACGCAGGATATCCGTCATCAGCACATCATTGCCACAACAGGGCTGGTTCTGGTAGGCATTATAGGCACACATCACCCCGGCCACTTTGGCGTCGGTGACCAGTTCCTGGAAAGCGGGCAGATATGTATTCCAAAGGTCGTAGTTGGTTGCGACCGCATTGAATACATGTCGGGTGGGTTCCGGTCCGCTGTGAATGGCATAGTGTTTGGCACAGGCTGCAGCCTTGAGGTATTTTGGATCATCCCCCTGGAGTCCCGTTACAAAGGCTTTGCCCATGGTACCGGTGAGATAAGGGTCTTCGCCATAGGTTTCCTGGCCACGACCCCAGCGGGGATCGCGGAAGATATTGATATTGGGCGTCCAGTAAGTAAGACCGAGATAACGTTCCTGGGTCCTGCCCAGTTTGATCGCTTTGTTATGAATGGCGCGTCCTTCCATCGCGGAGTAATCCGCCATTGTATGCAGGGAACCGGTATCGAAGGTAGCTGCCATGGCAATCGCCTGGGGGTACACGGTTACATGGAAGGGGGTGCGCGCCACCCCATGCAATACTTCATTCCACCAGTCGTATGCCGGAATACCGAGCCGTGGAATGGCTGGCGCCACATTCAGCATTTGGGATACTTTTTCCTGCAGGGTGAGTCGGCCCACCAGGTCATTCACCCTTTGTTCAAATGACAGGTGATAATCCATGAAGGGATAGGCTGGGACCTGCTGCGCTGCTGCAGAAATAAAGGTGCAGGCTGTCAGGGCCAGCACGCAAACAAATCGTATTCGTTGAAAGAAACCGGAAAGCATGACAGGTAAACTTTTAAGGTTTTAATTCCAGCACGACTACCGAAAAAGGCGGCAGGGTGAGGGTTAATATTTTGTTTTGCAGGGATGCCCCGGTAAAAGCCTCGGGCTTTACCGTGTCGGGATGGTCAAACGTATTGTGGTCCTGCAAATGTGCTGCGCTTAAAATGCGACCGGTAACAGTATGATAGGATGCACCGGAAATATGCACCAGGATAGGTTCGGATGCATGTGCATCAATATTCACCAGCGAGATATGCGTAAGACCATTCTTGTCTTTGGATGCAGATGCGGATATGGCATCCAGTTGTTTGCCATCCAGAGTGTAGGCGGCACTTTTGATCTGGATAGGTAGCAGGGTCGCATCCTGGTGCACACTGTACATTTCCATCACATGGTAAGTTGGTGTTAACAGCATTTTAGGGCCATCAGTCAGGATAACGGCCTGCAGCACATTGATCGCTTGTGCGAGATTGGCCATCCGCACCCGGTCGCAATGGTTGTTGAAGATATTCAGGGTAGCGCCTGCGATCATCGCATCCCGCATGGTATTTTGCTGGTACAGGAAAGAAGGGTTGGTGCCGGGCTCAGTATTATACCAGCCGCCCCATTCATCCACTACCATCGCCACTTTCTTGGCCGGATCATATTTGTCCATGATGGCGCTGTGCTTCTCCACCAGTTCCTTCATATCCAATGCCCGCTGCATCGTAGTAAAGTATTCCTGTTCCGTAAAATCGGTCGCAGAACTTTTTTTCTGCCAGTTGATCACTGAATAATGGTGTACCCCGATACCATCCAGGAGGTTATGCGGGATATCACGCATCAGCACTTCTGTCCAGTGGTAATCGGCATCACTGGCCCCGGAGGCGATACGGAATAATTTTTCGCGGCCGCCGTTCATGAAAGTGGCAAACTGCCGGTATAGATTGGCATAGTACTCGGGGGTCATATTACCACCGCAACCCCATGCTTCATTACCAATACCCCAGTACTTAACATGCCAGGGTTCTGAGCGGCCATTCTGTTGCCGGTAATCGGTCATGGGACTGGTGCCGTTGGGATGATCAGTGTACTTGATCCAATCAGACAATTCCTGCGGGGTACCGCTTCCTACATTACCGCTGATATAAGGCTCGGCGCCCAGGAGTTCACACATATTCAGGAATTCATTGGTGCCGAAACTATTGTCTTCTTTCACATTGCCCCACCATACATTCAGCATAGAAGGCCGCTTGTCTTTAGGTCCAACTCCATCCTTCCAGTGGTAGGTATCAGCAAAACAGCCGCCCGGCCAGCGTAACAGCGGAATCTTCATTTTTTTCAACGCTTCCACTACATCCAGCCGCACGCCGCCCCGATTGGGTATTTCGGTGTTATGATCTCCAACATAGAATCCGCCGTAAATACAATGACCGAGATGTTCGGAGAAGTGGCCGTAGATATTCCGGTTGATGATGTCTTTTCCCTGGTCGGCATCCAGGATGATTTCGGTTTGGGCGAATAGACTGCTGAATGGCAGCAGGCATGCTAATAGGATCAGCTTTTTCATGGAAGGTTATTTATAGGCATTGATTGTTTGAATACTTCCGTCAGGAAGGTAATGCAATTCAGTTACTTTGATATTACGCAGGTGGGTTTTACCCGAGATCTGGGTATCGTGATAAAAGAGCCACCACTTGCCTTTGAAAGATACGATGGAGTGATGGTTTGTCCAGCCTTCCACAGGTTCCAGGACTACTCCTTTGTAAGTGAATGGGCCATAAGGGCTATCTCCGACTGCATAACAGATCAGGTGGGTATCGCCCGTAGAATAGGAGAAATAGTATTTCCCTTTGTATTTGTGCATCCAGGACGCTTCAAAGAAACGTTTGTCGTTATTTTCTTCTAGAAAAAGGTGCCCTTTTGCATCCAGTATTTTGATAGTCCGGGGGGCTTCTGCAAAAGTCTTCATATCTGCCCCGAGCTTTGCAACACGCGGTAGTAGAGCGATTTCATTTTTTTGTTTCAATGGGGCATTGGCATGGTAGCTGTTATGATCCCATCTTTGCAGTTGGCCGCCCCAGATACCCCCGAAATACATATAGTACTGGCCGTCATCATCTTTGAATACACAGGGATCAATGCTGTAACTGCCCTTGATCGGTTCTTTTTCCGCCGTGAAAGGACCAGTCGGGCTTTTACTGGTAGCCACACCAATATGGAAAATGTCCTGTTTATCTTTCAACGGAAAGTAGAGATAGTAAGTGCCATCTTTATAAGCAGCATCGGGCGCCCATAGCTGACGGCCTGCCCAGGGGATACTTTTAACATCCAGCGCAATGCCATGATCGGTTACTTTGCCAGGTATGGCATCCATGGACAAAACATGATAATCCCGCATGGCAAAATGATCGCCATTGTCATTTTCAGGAATACCCGCATCAATATCATGCGAAGGATAGATATAGATTTTACCATTGAACACATGGGCAGAGGGATCGGCCGTGAAAATATGGGTGACCAATGGCTGGGAGATGGGTGTTTTTTTAAGGGTGCCTTTGTTCTGCGCAGTAAGTAAACCGGCACAACAGCATGACATTGCCAATACAACGGTTTTTTTTCGGATCAGTACATTTCTCATAAACAAACAATTTTATCGGTTAACTAACGGGCCATGGTTTCAGGCGGGCCGAGATAACTGCTTCGTACCCCGCCCAGGTTGAGGACTAATTTTTCAAATACTACAGCCGGACTGATCATCCATAGGTGCAGGATATGTTTACCAGGCTTCAGGAGACGGTGTTGGGTGGTTTTGATGATGATATCATTGGCTACCCAGGATTCCCATACCCGGGTATTGTTATCGTCTTTATTCAGGTTGATCTCTTGCAGGGGTTCTCCGTCTATCGAAACTGCGAAACGCAATCCGGTATCGCCCCGGAAATTAAGGGTGGGGGCGCAATACATGCTCAATGCCGCATAACCGGTATCATAAACATAAAAGTCGTAATCTACCTGCGGATTTTTACTGCCGGCATCCTGGTCCGGAACCGTTACAGGGAATACAGTGATCGCATCCCCTGTTTTACCAAGATCGGGTATTACCTGCCAGTGTAATGCGGAGGTCTGCTTGATATGGGAGGGATGACTCGCTTCGATGGAAACATAGCCGTTTTTCTCATAGAATACAGGCAGATGGCTGCCTGGCGGGATCAGTCCGATTGCGGAACGGTCTTTTGCTTTCACGGTGATAGAACTCGCAGCCATACCCGTGGTGTCTGTCACAGTTTGCAGCAATGGTATCCGCTGGCGGGGCGGTTGCTGCCAGTAGGTATACCCGATATGAGTCTGATCCATCATGTGATTCCACTTGCCGTTAGCCAGTGTATTGTAAGCCACACTGATGAGGGAATCTTGCTCGTACAGCAGTTTTACGGTATCCGCTTCAGCATTCGCCAATAGGTTATGCTGTCTGGCAAAAGCATGATTCAATGCCGTATGGTAATACAAAGCCTGCAGGTTGGAGCAGGCTTCCACCGGGTGATGCACAAGTTCAAAGAAAGCATCCTGATAAACAGGATCTAACTGTGATGCGATCCTGGCCGCTTGCTTATTGAGCGCCAAGTAGTCATCTGTCACTCTTTTTGCTTCCTCATAGTTTTCCAGGCTGTAGGTGTTTTCATTTAGTAACTCCGGTTTTCGTCTGCCATTATATTTGGCATAACTGGCAAGTATGCCACCAATCTCCGCGGCATGTGTTTTACCGAATTGTTGGGCAGCCCAGCGATTGGTATAGGATTGTATATCGGTGGGGCCGATCGCATCCGGATTCCAGGCATAGTCCAGGAAAAACGAGATCGGTAATTCCATGGGTTTGAGATCACCTACATTGACAATCCAGATTTTGGAAACACCATAGGCATAAGCCAGATGCATCTGCTCCCACACCCGCGGCAGCGGGTTGGTGTTAAGCCATTTATAGTTGCGGGGACCGCCTACGTAATCAAAATGATAATAAATACCATAACCACCTTTACGTTTGGGCTCACCTAAGTGTGGAAGTTTGCGCAGATTACCCCAGTTATCATCACACAATAATAAAGTCACATCATCGGGTACCCGCATGCCTTTGTCGTAGTAGTCCTGCACTTCCTTGTACAGGGCCCAGGACTGGGGCGTGGCTGCAGCAGGTTTGCCGGTTACTGCTGCAATGATCTTTCGCTGGTCGGCTACAATCCTTTCCAGGAGACTGATATTGCTGCCCTGAGTCATCGGCATATCACCATCTCCCCGCATGCCCACGGTAACAATACTTTCGTGCGAGCCCATGTGTTCAATACCCTTGCGCCAGAAATCGCGGAGGGTACTGTCATTGGTCTGGTAATTCCATTGACCCTTGCCGTATCTTTTCCATTCCTGTTGGGCCCTGAGCATGGGTTCATGGTGCGAAGTGCCCATCACAATGCCATATTTATCGGCCAGGATGGGGTTGAGCGTATCATCATCGTTGAATGCATTGCCCCACATAGCCGGCCAGAGATAATTCGCTTTCAGCCTTAACAGGAGTTCAAATATTTTTTCGTACACCAGGTGATTGACACCGCCGAATTTTTCTTTGGTCCATCCGGAAAATGCAGGGGCCTCATCATTGATGAAAATACCCCGGTAGGTGA
>CAZAOR010000163.1:0-2724 GCA_964486805.1 uncultured Sediminibacterium sp.
GTGCATGAATTTTTACAACCAGTTATTCGCCTGCAGGCAGGATACTTTGCGCAGGTTCCTGCTCGATTATAACGAGCGGAAGGATGAACCCACTTTTAATAATGTGGTAATCGGCACAAAGTACATCTGGCTTCATTCCTATTTCCGTATTTATTGTTTCAATAAAGCGAATGGCCGCTTACAGCAGGTCATCATTCCAAAAGCTTCCTATAGCCAGGTAGTTGCATCGGCTGGAAGCGGATCCCGGTTCATGGCGATTACCTATGATGGACACCTGTTTCTGCAGCAGGATGATCAAACCCAATGGAAATACCTGGGTCCGGGCAGCCAGGATATGCGTTTATTGGAAACACCGGATGGCTGCATCGGGTTGTCAACAGAAAAAATACGCAAACCGGGATTTATCCTCTCGGGCCAATCCCTGAACCGGATTCCGGCTATTGACCTGGACCCATCAATTGTCATATTCCAGGCAGTTCAGGTCGGTAAAAACGACTATTGGTTGTGTACGCAAAATGGGGTTTACAGATGGGATCCATTCACCGGTAAAACGGAGCCCTATCTGGCAGGTGAAAGGATTGCCGATGTGGTACGCGACTACCAGGGTAATTATTGGTTCGGGAGCCTGGATAATGGATTATACAACTGCCCGAGCCTGCAAACAGCCCTTTGGCGGATATATCGGTTGCCTTTATTAGACAATTTCACTCATATCGCCGCCTTGCCGGGCGGGGAAATTGTGGCGGGCAACAGCCAGGGGTTGATGGTACAGGTGAACTTTGAAAAAAACCGCGTGACACATTTTCAACTGTCCAATAGCAGGGAAACAGAATTCATCCGGTATGACAGCATTTCGGGAAATATTTTCAGTAACAGGGGAGTGTTTCGCCCTGGTCAGTCTCATGTTTTGGAGATCATGGATTACAGCAAAGGCATTGCGCGGGATAAGTTCAATAACCTCCTTGTGGCAGTTTTTAACGGCGCTTATGTTTTAAATGACCATATTGGCTCAAAGCTGCGTTTTCCGGAATTGAGTTGCCCTTTATACCGGGGATTGAAGAGCAGCCGCGTAAATTTCGATGGCCGCTGTGAAGTGCTGCGCCTGCGGGCGAAAAGAACGATCTGCCTGCTGGCAGACGAAAAAAAGCAGGGTTTTTGGGTGGGATATGAAGACGGCATATTCGCCTATCGCTATGATGGAAACATCACAGAACTGCTGGACCGCGAAGGAAAGGCAGTGATTGCCCGGAGCCTGATACAATTACCGGGTGATGTTTTTGCAGCCGGCAGTTCCGCAAAAGGGGTGCTGCTATTCCGGAATGGAAAGGAAATCAAACGATTTGATATTAGCGATGGCCTGGAAAGTAACCAGGTGAAAAAACTCCTTTTCCAGGATGGGTACCTCTGGGTACTTACTGAAACTGGGCTGGACAGGATACAGCCAACTACCGGGGAAGTGCTGCATATGATGGATCTAACCGGATTGGACAATGTACTGGTCCAGGACTTTCTCATCGTTCATGATAAGCTTTTACTGGCTACCACATTCGGACTGCTGCGCCTGCCGGTTAACCCGCCCGTGCTGGAAAAGAAACTTCGGTTTCCGGTTTTAACCGCCTTCGCCAATGGGAAGGCTGTGAAGGATGGGGAGCAACTTCCGGCAGGTGCCAGGGAAATCAGTTTGCATTTTGAAGCAGTTCATTTTATATCTGCTGAAAATCTGCATTACCGGTACCGGCTATTGGGGCTGGATACAGAATGGCATCCCTTCGTGAATGTCAGTAGCCAGGTTTCCTTTTACAGGCTTGCGCCCGGATCATACACCTTTGAGATTGTGGCTGCGGCCGGTAATTATTTTCACAGCGACATACAATCATTCCGCTTCCAGGTACCCAAACCCTGGTGGCAGCATACGGGCATACTTCTGCTGTTGATTGTGGCGGTATCGGGATTGATCTGGCTGATACTGCGGCAATGGAAAAAAAGCCTGCTTCGCCGCCAAACGATCCGCGGAAAGCTGGTAAAAAGCCAGTTGGTGGCATTGCGTGCGCAGATGAACCCGCATTTTCTCTACAATGTATTGAATACGGTACAGGGGCTGGTTTATAGTAACCGGAAAACGGAAGCCGGGGAATTGCTTGGCAATTTCAGCGATCTCATGCGAAAAACCCTCCAGGCCAGCAATCAGCAATTGATGCCGTTACAGGAGGAGATTGAAAATATCCGCCTCTATCTTGAGCTGGAAAAAGCCAGGTTTGATGAAGGGTTCAGTTATAGTATCGAAGTGTCGGGCATAGAAGATACCCGGCACCTGTTTATACCCTCGCTCATTCTGCAACCTTTTGCCGAAAATGCCGTGAAACATGGTTTGATGCACCGGGCCGGTGATAAAAAACTGTTGATCCGGTTTGAAAAAGAACGGGATGCCCTGCGAGTAATCATTGACGATAATGGGGTGGGTCGTCAGCAATCCCGGGAGATCAATCAGCGGAGTAGTGATAAACCCTATAGTTTTGCAACATTGGCTATTCACGAACGACTGGAATTGTTTAACAGCCTGTATCAGAAACCGATTACCTGCGAGATTGAAGACAAAAAAAATGCACAGGGAATTGCAACGGGAACCCGGGTCCAGATCCGGATACCCGATTTCAATATCCAGGAAGATTCCTTTGAATAAATAAAAGACAAACCGCTTCACCTATGCAAAAAACAGCGCCGGAT
>CAZAOR010000164.1:0-3163 GCA_964486805.1 uncultured Sediminibacterium sp.
GTTTCGGGCTCACAGAACCGGATCATGGCAGCAATCCGGCAGGCATGCTGACCCATTTCCGGGAGGATGGGGATCATGTCATCCTGAATGGTGCTAAAATGTGGATCAGTAATGCTCCCTATGCCCAGATCGCCGTTGTATGGGCCAAAAATGAAGCAGGTGAAATCCAGGGCCTGATCGTGGAAAGAGGGATGGAGGGATTCAGTACACCGACCACCCACGGTAAATGGAGCCTGCGGACCAGCGCCACCGGTGAACTGGTATTCGATCAGGTGCGGGTACCTAAAACCAATATTCTGCCCGGTATCACTGGTTTAAAAGGCCCTTTGAGCTGCTTGTCAAAAGCCCGCTACGGCATCGCCTGGGGTGCTTTGGGCGCCGCAATGGATTGTTATGATACGGCCCTTCGATACAGCAAGGAACGGGTGCAGTTTGACAGACCCATCGGCGGATTTCAGTTGCAGCAAAAAAAACTGGCAGAAATGATCACAGAGATCACCAAAGCACAACTCCTGGTTTGGCGCTTAGGGGTACTGATGAATGAAAATAGAGCCACACCCCAGCAGATCAGCATGGCCAAGCGCAACAGTTGCGAAATAGCCGCGCATATTGCCCGGGAAGCCAGGCAGGTACTGGGAGGAATGGGTATCACCGGCGAATACAGTATCATGCGCCACATGATGAATATGGAAAGCGTGCTCACTTACGAAGGCACCCATGATATACATCTCCTGATCACCGGGATGGACATCACCGGGCTGAATGCATTTAAATAAATGAAAGCAGCAGTATGAAATTATTCCTATTGGGGATGATGGGGTGCGGAAAATCCTATTGGACAAAATACCTGTCCCGGAAAATGAAAATAGCCGGCTACGACTTAGACTACCTTATTGAGTCGCACGAAGAAAAATCCATCGCAGAAATTTTCGCAGAAGACGGGGAAGCTTACTTCCGCAAAACAGAAGCGAAACTGCTTCGGTGGTTTGGACAAAAAAAAACATTTGTCCTGGCAACAGGTGGAGGCACTCCCTGTTTTGAAAATAATATGGACTGGATGAACCGGGAAGGGCTGACTATCTGGATCGATCCATCCATTGACACCCTTGCCAGTCGACTGACGCCGGAAAAATCTCATCGGCCCCTGATCAGCGGACTTTCCGATCAGGCGCTTCCCGGTTTCCTGTCAGAACGGTTGCGGGAAAGAGAACCGTTTTATGCAAAAGCAAGTTACCGGCTGACAGACAATGAAATAAATGAGGTTAGTTTCAATAAAATAATCAAATCCCATGCATAGATATTTTCTTTCTGCCGCTGCTATAATGGGGGGATTGGCTGTAGTGCTGGGTGCTTTTGGCGCACACGCCCTGAAACAGCACCTGGGGCCGGATACACTGGCAGTTTATGAAACCGGGGTACGTTACCAGATCTATCATGCATTCGCGCTGGCATTGGCAGGGATCCTCTATGGCAGCTATCCCAATCGCTGGATTCGCCGCTCCGGACAACTATTCCTGGTCGGTACTTTTTTATTCAGCGGCTCCCTTTACCTGCTGACACTCGGCGGCGATTGGCAACAGTGGCCGGTGCGTTGGGCAGGACCGGTGACACCCCTGGGCGGACTCTGCCTGATTGCCGGCTGGTTTTGCCTGATACCCGGAATACGCGGAAAGCAGGAAAGTGGAAAACTGTAAAGAACCACATCAGTTTTGCACATACACACCCGGTTCCTGCTGTGCCCGTGCCGATAGGTTATATTTGTTTGCATGGCTAACCGTTTAAAGAAGAAAACGCCGCCACCACCGGATCCTGAACAACTCGCACCCGACAAGGAAGCCGGGGTAACTGTCACAGAAGTTGTGAAAGATGAACGTACGGCAAAGATTGCCGGGGCTGTTTCCCTGCTCCTGGCAGTTTTTCTTTTCCTGGCCCTCAGTTCCTATCTTTTTACCTGGCAGGAAGACCAGGATAAAGTACAGCAATTCGGTATCCGCATATTTTCGACTGAAGAAGTAAAGATCACCAACCTATTGGGTGTACTGGGGGCTTTTACGGCCCATCAATTGATTTACCAGGGCTTTGGCCTCGCATCCTTTCTTTTCTGTACCACCCTTTTTGTATTGGGGGTCAACCTGCTTTTCGGCAAGAAAGTGTTCAGCCTCATCCGGAACCTGCGATATGTTTTGGTGGGCCTCTTATTGTTCAGTACCGGACTTGCTTTTTTCACACGCGGCAGTTCTTTTTCCTGGGGAGGTGCTCTGGGGGAAATGCTATCAGCCTGGTCCGTCCAATGGATTGGTCAGATCGGAACCGGTGCCATTCTCGGGCTCGCCGCATTCAGCTATTTTATCTGGCGCTTTAACCCGGTATTCAAATGGCCCGAAAGAAAACAGCGGCTAGCTCCTGCGGAAAATAATATGGTACCCATATTCACGGAAGATGATGAAAAGCCTGTTTTCCAAGAATGGCAGGAGCAAGAGGAAGCAATGCGGCCAGGTGAAGAAATACCGTCAACTGATCCGGCAGACGAGGAGCCGGTTAGTCATAATCGCATGAAGCCGGGAGGGAAGGGAGTGATGGTCATTCTGCCACAGCACCAATCGGTGCAGGAGCCCCTGCATGCATTCGATAGTCATGAAGCAACAGAGGAAGAAAGCGAAGCGTCAACACGCACAAGCGAAACCGATGAAGAAGAACAGGCAGAAGATCCGGCAGCACTCCTTGTGCCGCCGGTTGCAACGGCCAGGAAAACAGCGGAAACGGCCCATGTGGAATTAGAAATCAAGGAAACGCCGGAAAAAGAAGAAGAAACAGCCGCCGATGTTCCCCGGCAGGGTTCCCTCGCCAGTAAATATGATGCAACCCTTGACCTGAAAGGATACCGTTATCCCACGCTGGATTTGCTGGAGACACATGGCAGCGAAAAGATCGTGCATGATCCCGAAGAACTGGAGACCAATAAAAACCAGATCATCGCTACCCTGCGAAATTATGATATTGCTATCCAGCGTATCGCCGCAACAGTAGGTCCCACAGTTACCCTGTATGAGATTGTGCCGGCACCCGGTGTACGTATCAGCCGGATTAAAAATCTGGAAGATGATATTGCACTCAGCCTGGCAGCCCTCGGCATTCGGATCATAGCCCCGATCCCCGGCAAAGG
>CAZAOR010000165.1:0-10624 GCA_964486805.1 uncultured Sediminibacterium sp.
ACCAAACAGGGTTTTACCTGCCGTCTTTTTCCCTTTACCGAAAGGATATGGAAAATACCGGAGAAAAGCTAATTTTACAGGGAAACCACGCCTTCTCATGCACGAAATACAAACCTGCCAAGCCTGTGCCCAGCGATTTAATTCTGTTTTCTGTAAAGCCAGAGAAGAGTTTGTAAACCAGATCAACGAACAAAAAATCTGTAATGTGTACCGGAAGGGGCAGGTGCTTTTTAATGAAGGATCCTATCCTTTCGGGGTTTATTGCATCAATGAAGGAAAGATCAAACTGTCCCATTCGGGAGATGATGGCAAAGAACAGATCATTCGTTTGTTGCGAGCTGGGGATGTTTTGGGTTATCGCGCTTTGCTTAGCGGGGAAAGATACAGTGCCAGTGCCGTTGCCTTAGAAGATACCCAGGTATGCTTTATCCCCAAAGAGCTTTTTGTACATGCGCTGAAGCATGATGCCGGTTTGTCTTTTGAAATGATGAAACGCCTGAGTGATGAATTACACCGGGCCGAGATCAAACTCACTAACCTGGCACAGAAACCGATCCGGGAGCGATTAGCCGAAACACTGCTGTTTATCAAGGAAACTTATGGTTTTGAAGAGGACGGCCAAACCCTCAATGTGCGCCTGTCAAGGGAGGAGATCGCCAACCTGGTGGGTACCGCTACCGAATCCGCTATCCGTCTGCTTTCTGAATTTAAAAAGGACGGCATGGTTGATCTTGATGGGAAAAAGATCAAAATTCTCAAACCGAAAGAATTGCTCAGAACGGCCAATGTGCAGGATTAATCCTGTTTGGAGCGATGATGTTGATCCTGGCCGGAGTTTGCTATCTTTCACCAAGCCTGTTGCTATATGAAATCCACCAAGCTCGTTTTCTGGGTCATCACGATACTTTTCGCAGCATTCATGAGTTTTTCCGCCGTTCCGGATATGCTGGTGATACCTGAGGCGGTTAGTTTTATGACCCATCTTGGTTATCCGCATTATTTCATCGCTTTTATTGGAGTTGCTAAATTATTAGGGGTGATCGCTATACTCATCCCCGGACATTACCGCATCAAGGAGTGGGCTTATGCCGGATTGTGTTTTGACCTGGTCGGTGCAGGTTATTCGATCATAGCAACCGATGGACTGATGCTGCAAACCTGCTTTATGATCCTGCCACTGGCATTCCTGTTCGCTTCTTACTATCTCTACCATAAAACCTGGCAAAGGCCTGAGCGGGCCCAATAAGGGCTTATAGATAACTATCACATTATCAATGCCTTGTTGATTGACCCCAACATGCCGAACCGCAGTACTTGCATAGGGGGTATTCTTCCGCAGCAAGTATTAAAAATTTGGTTGTTTTGTCGGGGAACTGTAAATTGCCTGCATATCCACAATCCAATATCATGTCATCGAAGTACAAACTCTTTTACATCGGCGTCGCGCTTATTGTTATCTTCTCTCTCACGCAATATTTCATACAACTTTCAAACAGCCTGGTAAAAATTACCAGTATCAGTGTGGCTGCTACTGCTTTAACCTTTCTGCTGTATTTCTGGGTTATCGGTATTATGCGTAAGCCAGCCCGGGCCTGATACCACTGCACATCCGGCGTCATTCATACCCATCTTTGCAATACTGGCGGGATGTTTTTATTTTGGGAAAATATCAGCGTACTTATTCCTCTCTAACCAGCACTTGTGTCACGAAACAGCGCCTGGTTCTATAAAATTGCAGGATATCAACTTTCGGGGGACGAATCTGTAGAGGATGAATGCTGGTATCGACCAACTGTGTAATTATTGTTCAAAACAGGGATACATGGAATTAGCACAATACCTGAAACAGGGCTTCCTGTTTAATGATCTTGCCAACAGCAGGATGTTGGCAAAACTGTCAACACTGGCAGATCCGGCTGAATGTTTGCGGATCATGAGCCACCTGACCAATAGCCAGTTTAAATGGATGGCCCGCTTACAAGGGGATCCGATCTCCTCAAACATGGATTGGTGGTTGCCGCAATACCCGCTTTCGGAATTGCCCGGAAAATGGCAGGCCAGTTTACAACCCTGGCTTGATTACCTGGATGGGAGTACCGATGAAACCTTGCAAAAGGAAGTCCGCTTCCCGGGTTATGACGGCACCCCGTTCGGTGCTACGCCAGCAGCCATTGCTCAACAATTGATCTATCATTCCGTTCACCATCGGGCACAGATGCAGATGATCATACGGCAGCAGGGCGTTGAACCCGATTTTATTGATTATATCGGTACACAATACAGGCGGCTTTGAGTATAGATGGCGGTTAGCAGGATTAGCAGGTGCATGCTACCTGCAACCATACTTGCCATTCTTTTGTTAATCTGCCGGATTTTATCGGATATTTAAAATCTCGGAAACCCGGTCTGTTGTGAAAAAGATATTTTCCCTTTGTTTTTTTTTCCTGGTATCCACTTGGGCGCTGGTTGCACAGGATCAGGTGCCATTCCCGGCTGATCTGCCGGATACCATAGCGATCAAAAAAAGCGTTGACCGGCTTTTTCTTACCAGTCATTCTATTCCGGCGGAAGACAGTTTATTTGGCAGGGTTATTCAGGCAAGTAAGCATCTGCAACTTCCTGCCTGGGAAATACGGTTCTTCAATAGCTGGTCTCAGCAAAAAGTGTCGCAAGCCGTATATCCTGCAGCCAATAGTCTGATCAGTGCAGCTTTGGATATTGCTGCAAAAAATCCCGGCCTGCTCACGACCCTTGATTACCGGGATGCGCTGGTGCAGAAATCCCTGGTATTATTTTATCTGAGCAGTTGGGACAGTTGCCTGTTTTATTCCAGGAAAGCCAGCCAGTTATCCCATGCGCAGGGGGATTATTTCAATGAGAGTATCAGCCTGACCCAGATCGCGAATGTATATGGGATCACCCAAAAGAACCCGGACCAGATCGAACCCCTGTATCTGCAAGCGCAAGCATTGGCTCAAAAAACAGCTACCCTGCATGACGATGTGATGATGCTGCATAATTATTCGTATTACCTGAAAACAGCGCCACGCTATGACCTGAAAAAATCGATGGAGATCCTGATCTCCATGCAACCCTTTTCGCAGGAAAAAGAACTAACCCAAAATTCCAGTATGCCTTACCGGCGTGCGCCGTTTTTTTACCGGAGTGCCCACCTGCAATTATTGCAGCAGCTATCGGAAGACTATTATTATTTGGGAGACTTTGAGCAGGCCAGGAACTATGCAGCAGCCATTATTCAAACCAAACAAGCTGCAGGAGGATATATTTATCTGCCCTACCTGCTTATGCAGCGTATCTTTCTGGCAACCTACCTGGAACAACCCTTTGTGGTGCAAAAAGAGCTGGATTCCGCAGTTCGCTTATACCGGAAAAACTTTAAACGGGATGAAATACCCCTGCCGGTCTATTATTATGTGAAAGGGTGGCTGGCAGAGCAGGACAACCAACTGTCCACAGCTTTTGCTTATTATACCCGGGCCAGTGAACAGGATAAATGGATTGCTGTCAATGAAAATCATATCGGCCTATTCCGGGTAGCAGTAAAAATGAAGAACCGCCCTTTGGCCGATAGCCTGTATAAGGTGTACAGCAGACGGATCGACTCGAATATCATATCTTATTATAAAATATTTTTTTACAGGGAATTGCCGGCATATTTCCGGCTGAAGAACCGGGAAACGACCGCTTTAAGGGCTTCACTCAGGTATTACGAGTTGAAAGATTCCATGACAGGTATTTCTTCTTACCTGATCGCGAGCAGTCTGGAGAAGAAATTCCAGTTGCAGGAAAAAGACCGCCTGTTAGCACTGGCAGAGAAAGAAGCAGAGCTGCAGCAAAAGCAGCTCAGTATGCGCAAAAAGCAATCCCTGATCCTGATCACCGGTATTTTATCCTTGTTGATCTTATCATTGCAATTATACAAGAACTACCGGTTGAAGAAGAAACAGGCACATGCGCTGCAACAGAAAAACAAAGAAATCGAAACCCTGATCCGGGAGCTGCATCACCGGGTGAAGAATAATCTGCAAACGGTATCCGGCCTGCTTTCTCTCCAAAGTAACCGTGTGCAAGACGATGGCATCCGGCAGATGATGGAAGAAGGGAAGAACCGGGTAGAAGCCATGGCCCTGATTCACCAGAAATTATACATGGATCATGAACTGGCATCCGTGAACATGGAGGACTATCTGCGGGAATTGGGCGGGCACCTTGCCGAAAGCTTTGGATATCAGCGGGCCATTGTGAAAACGGAGGTCCGCTTATCGGGCGGGCTCATGGATATTGACCGGGCTATTCCCATCGGCCTGATTGTAAATGAGCTCATCACCAATGCCTTTAAGTATGCATTCACCGGGGTAGCCAACCCGGAGATAGTATTATCACTGGTTGAGCAGGCGAATAAACTGGAACTGCAACTGGCAGACAATGGCAGCGGAACAACCGCCCCAAAAGATGGCAAAGAATCCTTCGGTCTGAAACTGGTGAATATGCTGGTAAGCCAGTTGGATGGAGTACTTTCTGCCAGCAGCGGGAATGGAACGGTTTATCATATTTCCATACCGGCATAGGCGGTTGATGATTCCTCAGGTAGGTTTCTGAAAATGCAGATCCTGCAAGTATTGAAATGCACAGGATGCGCCGGGTATCTGCCCGGACTTCGGCCAAAAATCCGTACTGACCGATTTTGAAAGCCGCTTCACTTGGATGCAGCCGGCAGGACGGTAAGTATTGTATATTTAAGAATCAACCAATGCTCCATCCCCCTATTGCCAGCCTTTTATGAAATATTCCCGACACATTTTATCACTGGTCTTTTTTTTGGCTGTTATTGCCTCGGTACAAGCACAGGCAGTTAACCGGCCTAATATCATCCTCATTGTAGCGGATGACCTCGGCTGGGGCGATCTCGGGTATCATGGCAGTGAGATCCAAACGCCGAATATTGACCGCCTGGCGAAGGAGGGTATTGAGTTAAACCGTTATTACAGTGCCCCAATATGTTCACCCACCAGGGCCGGTATCCTCACCGGCCGGTATCCCAATCGCTTTGGTATCCGGCAAACCGTGATACGACCCTGGCAGGTGTTCGGGATTGACAGCTCTGAACAATGTTTGCCGCAGTTATTGGCTACTGCCGGGTACCAGAACAGGGCAGCTATCGGTAAATGGCATCTTGGCATGCTGAAGCCGGAGTACCTGCCGCTGCAAAAAGGGTTCACACATTTTTACGGTTTCTACACCGGTGAGATAGATTATTTCACGCACAAACGTTCGGGTGAATTAGACTGGCATCATGATGGTAAAACCTCTTATGACAGCGGTTACTCCACAGACCTGATCACGGAAGAAGCCATCCGGTGCATCAGGCAATACAATGAACAGACCTCTCCCTTCTTCCTGTATGTAGCTTTCAATGCACCACATGCTCCCCTGCAGGCCAAGACGGAAGACCTGCTGCTGTATGGGTACGATAAAAACAAACCAACCTATGCCGGGGATAATAACCAGGCCGTGAACCCGAATGATGATGAATCCGGTCCGGTGCCTGCGATTGGACTCGGTAATACGAAGCGGCAAACCTATTCGGCCATGGTTACCTGTATGGATCGGGGTATCGGCAGGATATTACAATTGCTGCAGGTATTGAAGATTGACCGGAACACGGTGGTCATATTCCAGAGTGATAATGGAGCGCCGGAAGGTGGTGGCGGTTCTAATGGCAAATTGCGGGGCTTTAAAACACAGGAATGGGAAGGAGGCGTACGCACACCGGCTATTATCCGGTGGCCGCAGGGTTTAAAGGGCGGATGGGTTAGTAATGAGGTGATGGGTTATATAGATCTCTTTCCTACTATTTGCGCTATCGCCGGTGTAAAACAGGCACCGAAAAATCCCCTGGATGGAATCAACCTCCTGCCTTTGCTCCAGCATAAAATAAAGACATCCGAACGCAGCTTTTATCTTGGTTATGGCAGTATCATCACCAATACCTGGAAGCTGGTAAAAGCCAACGGGGGCAATGCCCGAATGAAGCTGAGCGAGGACCTCTTGTTTCGCATCGATACCGATCCCAACGAAACAACTACCCAAAAAGCAGCCAATATGCCGGAATACAGCAGGCTCTTGGACAAGGTGGCTCATTATGACAGTATCCGCTCCAGCATACCGATACCACCCCCCAATAAAGGCAAGAAAACTTTTGTGCCACCGAAAGAGTGGAAGCTGAACTGAGCAATAGCGTACTGTCAATATCTATAAACCTGATAATACGGAAGTTTTGCCTCTGCCGTGACACCAGCGGTACTTGCTTATTTGGTCATTTTTCGCTTTGAAACGGGTTTATAGTATGCAGGGGATTAAAGCCCGGGCTTTACAAAATCGCAAAAAACCCCTTATCAAAATCATATTTATCTGATTTACAATGACTTATCTGTTCAATAAAAAAAATAATGCCCTCAATCATTTCTAACTAATCAATTAGTCATAATTTAGACTAAAGTATTAGTCAGAATGAAAAAGTTAACACAAGCCGAAGAGCAGATCATGCAGGCTTTATGGACTTTGGGCGAGGGAGGGTTTCTGAAAGACATCCTCGAGAACCTGCCGGAACCCAGGGCACATCACAACACGGTTGCCACGCTTTTGAAAATCCTGGTTGAAAAGCAGGTTGTGGGGATCCGTAATCCCAACAGGAATAATTTTTATTTCCCCCTGATTTCAAAAGAAGCGTATACGGAGCAAAGACTGCTTGGCTTGACGGAACGTTTTTTTGAAGGTTCTTATCCCAATGTGATCTCCTTCCTGGTTGACCGGAAACAGATGTCGGTCAGCGACCTCGAATTATTACTCCAGCAATTAAAAAACAAGGAAAATGAATAACCAGGCATTTTTCGGGTACATTATAAAAACCATCATGGTGTCCGCCGTTTTTTTCGGCTACTATTGGGCTGCCCTCAGAAATAAAAAATTTCACACGTATAATCGCTTTTACCTGATTTTCAGCCTGGCATTCAGCGTGCTTATTCCCTTTATCCATCTTAAATGGATAACCATTGATCAGCCTGCCTATGAGGGAACGGGTGTGCTATTCAATTATATGATAAATGCTGCTCATCAGGCACAGGCTCCATCCTGGACCGGATATGATTGGATAACTGCCATTTATGTCATGATGGTCGCGTTGTTTTTGGGCAGGGTGTTGGTTAATATATGTAAGATATACCGGTTAAAACGGGCTTCGGTCATCACAAGTATCGGCAGGATTGATTTTATTGAAACAGAAGATGAGCGCGCCCCCTTTTCTTTTTTTAACAACCTGTTCTGGAAGCGCGCTGTTTCACCGGAGCAGGAAAACGGCCAAAAGATATTCCGGCACGAATTAACGCATATACGGCAGCAGCATACCCTGGATAACCTGTTTTGCCAGTTGATCTGTGTGGTGCTATGGATAAACCCGTTTTTCTGGCTGCTCCAGAAAGAACTGCTGGCCGTGCATGAGTTTATTGCCGATGAAGAGGCAGTGGGCGACTCAAACGCTGATGGATTTGCAAGAATGTTGCTGCAGGCACACTACGGCGAGCATTTTTTACAGCAACCGCAATCATTTTTTTATTCATCTATTAAAAGGAGGCTGATTATGTTAACCACAACATCACAAACCAGGTTCAGCTATACACGCAGACTGGTTTCTTTGCCATTGCTGATAATGACAATGGCTGTTTTTTCCCTGCAGGTAAATGCGCATGAGGCCAGCGATATTTTGCCTGCTTTCTCTTCCGGTATGCAGGCACCCCTAAAAGGAGCTGTTTTACCGGTACAGGAGCCGGCAAGATTCCCCGGGGGCAAACCGGGCTGGCAAAAATTTCTCGCAGCCACCTGTAATCGTGATCGGGTTGTTGAAAAGGGGGCAGGGCCCGGCAAATATGCCGTAAAATTGAGCTTCATTGTAGATAAGGATGGCGATATCAGGGATGTAACAGCCCTGAATGACCCGGGGTATGGAGCAAAGGAGGATGCCATGCGCGTTCTCTTGTCCAGCCCCAAATGGTTGCCGGCTACCCTAAACGGAAAGAAAGTGCTGTACCGAGAAAAAATAACCATTACCTATGTCGTATCGGAAGAGTGAATTCCGGTTCGGATTATGCCTGCTGCAAAAGATCCTGGCTATTAGCCGGGATCTCTGTAACAGGAACAAGCTTTTCAAAATCCAATGCCTGCACGGCTGTTTTTGTATATTCATGCAATTAATAACAGGCAAAGATGAATTTATGCTGCCGATACTTGCTACTATTGACTATCCTTTCTTCAGCCTGTCAGCAAGCTCCATCCACTGCTCCAGGTGATTTGACTAAAAAGCTGTCCGCAGAGACACTGCCAATGGACTCTGCCAATAAAACTGCCATACGCCAATTGATCCAAAATGCACTTGCTTGGTCGGCATCCTCAAAATCATGTGATCTGCTTCCGGTGATTGACGATTCAAAAGACAGCATCTATAAAGGGTTCGATCTTGTTAAACACCGAACCAATCTGGAAGTATTGAAGAATACGGGCTTCTTTTCAACAGCTTTTATTGAAAACTATAACAGGATTATCGTTACACTCAACCGGAAACTTCAGAACCGGGAACTGGGAAACTGGCACAAAGGGGAACTTCCGCCTTTTGCATTTGCCAATGACGTTGACCCCTGGACCAAAGCACAGGATATTCCTTACGAAAATCCCTGGCGCTTTATTACGGTAGTTCCCATTAGCTATGCGCCCGGTGCTGGATGGTTTTATTGGAAATGGGGAACCTGCCAGCAAAGGCAGATACGGGCTGGCAGCAATTCCGCTACCGGTTTGCTGTGGTACAAGAAAACAATGCATGGAAGATAGATTACATGCAGGGATTCGATTACAGGGAAAGTATCCGGGAGGATGGGAAATAATAAAAAAGTAGCATGCAGGCAGCAGGGTTGCGTTTGCAATAACAGGTGTTTATATTTTCGTCAATGGCACCTGTATGTAAAGCTCACAGCCATTACCCGGACTGGAATGCACAAGGAATATACCGTTAAACAGCTTCACCCGCCGTTTCATATTTGCAATACCGATACCTCCCTTGACTGAGCCGGGATCAAAGCCCCTGCCATTGTCGGCAATGGTCATTTCAAGCAATGCTTCGTTTCCGCCAATGGCTATTGTAATGGCAGTAGCATCTGCATGTTTATAGATATTCCGAAGTTGTTCCTGCAATATCCGGTACAGGTTTAATTGTAATTCATTATTCAGCGGCAATACTTTGTAAATGGGATCAACCAGCAAGGAGATTTCGTAATGGTTTTGAAGGTTGAAATTGTTCAGTAATCTCTTGAATACCTCTTCAATATCGGATTCGTCAATAAATACAGGTGCCAACTGGTGGGATAGATTTCGGGTTTCCGTGGAAGCCAGGTTGATGAATGACCGGGTTTTTTCGTACAATTTCAAGCCTTCTTCGTGCAGATGTTTGCGCATCATATCCAGGTAAATAAGGCAAGTTGCCAGTATCTGGCAAACATTGTCATGCAGTTCGCCGCCAATTTCGTACCGTTCCTGCTCCTGTACTTTAATGGCGGCCCTGGTGAGTTGCTGTTCAAACCTGTTTTTCTCCGTAACATCCATCGCAATCATCAGCCACTGCCGCCTCCCGGTTAATACAACGGGAATGGCAGAGGTGACCACTTCCAGCTTTGTTCCATCCTGCCTGATATGTTCCTGCTCAAACTTAAAACTGTTAGGGGTTTTTGCATTTTCAGAAAGGCCCGATGTTTCAATCAATTGTCCTACGCCGGGTATGATATCTGCCAAGCGCAGCTCCAGAAATGCCTCCTGGCTATACCCATATTGGGCTATGCAGGCTTTGTTTACCTGTATAAATCGCTGCGTTTCCGGGTCTGCAACCCACATGGCAACGGGGCTTTCGTCAAACAATTGCCGGTAATTGGCTTCGGATTGCCGGATAGTTTCTTCTGCTCTTACTTTTTCGGAGATATCCCGTAATATTTTTGAAGCACCTGTGATATTACCTGCCGGATCGAATAAGGGTGAAACGGTAACGGATACATAGAGGATCGTACCATCTTTGCGTTGTCGGCGTGTTTCAAAGTGGTCGACAGCATGTCCTTTTTTAATCTGCTCAATAATCGTCGTTTCTTCCTCGTATAATTCTTCGGGAAAAATCAGGGTGATATGCCGCCCGATTGCTTCCTCCGCAGTGTAGCCGAGTATCATTTCAGCTCCTTTGTTCCAACTCGTGATGATACCGTCCAGCGTTTTACTGATTATGGCATCATCGGAGTTATTGACAATGGATGCCATCAGTTTTTGCTGGGTTTCATATTTTTTCCTGACAGAAATATCGCGTAATATGGCAATAGCGCCAGACTGGTCTGGCAACATATTCCGGCTGATCTCCACTTCTATCAAACTCCCGTCCTTACGTACAAAAGTTCGTTCATCAGTCAGGGAACCTTCGGTTTTAAGCCGGTTCCAAAGACCCGGCAGTTCTTGAACAGCGTTTGACGGATGCAGGATCAGCACATTTTGTCCCACCAGTTCGCTTTTTGCATATTGGAACATT
>CAZAOR010000166.1:0-4013 GCA_964486805.1 uncultured Sediminibacterium sp.
GGTGCCTTTATGTCAATGGCAAAGCGGTAATGCGCCTTGATATTCGCGCGCCGGGCGATTACACATCTGCCCCCAGATGAGCGATTCCTACATCCAAGAACTTTTTGCCGAACGTATTGGTGGTAAAAGCTATGGCAAGTCCACCGCCATTTATAAATTTGAAAAAATCAAACGCGCCAAACGCGCGGCCATGACGCTGCATCCCGACGCGGAAATCATTGACCTCGGCGTCGGCGAGCCGGATGAAATGGCGTTTCCCGAAATCGTCGAAAAACTGCACGAGGAAGCGCGCAAGCCGGAAAATCGCGGCTACGCGGACAACGGCGACGCCGTGCTCAAACAAGCCGCCGCGCGTTATCTTGAAAATGTTTTCGGCGTCAAAGGCGTCAATCCCGAAACGGAAATTCTCCATTCCATCGGCAGCAAGGCCGCGCTTTCGATTTTGCCCGCCGCGCTGGTGAATCCCGGCGATTTCGTTTTGATGACCGTGCCGGGCTATCCGGTTTTTGGCACGCACGCGCGCTATTACGGCGGGCTGGTCTATCATTTGAAACTCACGGCGGAAAATCATTTTCTGCCGGACTTCAATTCCCTTCCGGCGGAAGTTTTGAAGAAAACCAAGGCGCTCGTGCTGAATTATCCGAACAATCCGACCGGCGCGAGCGCGTCGCCGGAATTTTTCGCGCGCGTCGTCGAGTTCGCGCAAAAAAATAAAATCGTCGTCATCCACGACGCCGCCTACGCCGCGTTGATTTACGAGGGCAAACCGTTGAGTTTTCTGGCGACGCCCGGCGCGAAGGACGTTGGCATTGAACTTCATTCCGTCAGCAAATCGTTCAACATGACCGGCTGGCGCTGCGGCTTTGTCGCCGGCAATGAATTGCTCGTCAAAGCCTACGGCGATGTGAAGGACAACACGGATTCCGGCCAGTTTCTGGCGATTCAACACGCCGCGGCGCATGGCCTCGACCATCCCGAAATCACGGAAAAAATTTCGGCGAAATACTCGCGCCGGATGGACGGGCTGGTGAAATTGCTGCGCGACGCGGGTTTCGGCGCGCAAAAACCCAAAGGCTCGTTTTTCCTTTACGTCAAAGCACCCAAAGCCGCGACCGTCAAAAACGGCAACGGCGGCAAGCGGATTGAATTCAGCAACGCCGAAGAAGTTTCGCAATGGCTCATCACCGAGCGATTCATTTCCACCGTGCCGTGGGACGACGCGGGCGCGGCGCTGCGTTTCAGCGTCACGTTCACCGCCAAAAATCCCGACGACGAAAAACGGATTTTCGCCGAGCTGTCCCGGCGGCTGGGTTCGGTGAAATTTGAGTTTTGAATTTCTGTCCGCCGCGCGCGGCGAAAAAATCAACGGGAACGCTTCAAATTGAAGCTGCAAATTCCATCGCAAGGCATTAACCTGACGCGATGAAATCGGTGTTCATTTCACTGTTGTTGCTTTCTTCTTTTGGATTTTGCGCCGCCGTCACGATTTCTTCGCCGGACGGCGGATTGTTGCTGCGATTGGACGAGCCGACCGGCGCTTACCAAATCGCCGTGAAAAATCCGGCGTGGACTTTCGGCGGCAATCTGGGAAATCCGGTCGCCAATGCGACCGTCGTTCGCGGCCACGATGCCGTTGGCGATTATCAACAAATCATTTTTGAATGGCGCGACGGGCAATCGCCCATGACCGGCAAAATCCGAATTTACGACGAAAAACCGCTGGCGCTTTTTTCGGAAAAATGCGGCGTCGCCACGGAAACGCCGCCGCCGCCGTTCCCGGATTTCATCCGTTTGCCGGAAAATTTGCACGTGTTTAGTTACCGGCAGAACACGTTTGCGCCGCCGCAATTCGCCGCGAGCGATTGCTCGACGCCGTGGCTGTTGTTTGACGATCAGGCCGATGCGCTGGTCATTTCGCCGGCGTCGCATTTCATGGTCGCCAGCATGATGGGAAACGGGCATCAGAAAATCGCCAGCGGTTTCAACGGCCAATTGCGAAATCTTCCCGCCGATTTTGAGCAGCAAACGCTTTTGGCTTTTGGCCGCGGCATCAATGCGACGTGGAATTTGTGGGGCAAAACTTTGACCGGATTGGAAAACGTCCGACGCCCCGGCAATCAGGCGGATGTTCTGCTGAAGTATCTGGGCTATTGGACGGACAACGGCGCGTATTATTATTACAATTACGATACCAATCTCGGCTACGCCGGCACGCTGCAATCGCTGGTCAAACAATATCGGCGGGAACAAATTCCCATCCGCTATTTGCAACTGGACAGTTGGTGGTATGAAAAATCCTTGATGGGACCGGACGGAGAAATCGGCAAACCAAAATCACCTCGATTGCCGCAGGGCGAATGGAATCGCTACGGCGGTTTGTTGAAATACGAGGCCGACTCGTTTCTTTTTCCGCAAGGGCTGGCGGCTTTTCAAAAATCCGTCGGCCTGCCGCTGGCCACGCACAACCGCTGGATTGATTGGAACAGTCCGTATCGCCAGAAATATAAAATTTCCGGCGTCGCCGCCGTTGACCCGAAATGGTGGAGCGACATCGCCGATTATCTTCAAGCTTCCGGCGTGATGACTTACGAGCAGGATTGGTGCGACCGGATTTACAAGTATTCTCCCGCGTTCAGCCGCAGCGTGAACACGGGCGAAAATTTTTTGAACGACATGGCCGACGCCTGCCGCCGCCGGGGAATCACCCTGCAATACTGCATGGCGTATCCGTGCTATTTTTTGCAAGGCAGCCGCTACGAAAATCTGACGACCATCCGCATCAGCGACGACCGCTTCGAGCCGGCCAAATGGCATAATTTCTTCTACGTTTCCCGGCTGGCAAGCGCGCTGGGCATCTGGCCGTGGACGGACGTTTTTTTCAGCGACGAAACGAACAATCTGCTGTTGTCCACGCTTTCCGCCGGGCCGGTCGGCATCGGCGACGAACTGGGGCGGGAAAACAAAGGAAATCTTTTTCACGCCGTCCGCGCCGACGGCGTGATTGTCAAACCCGACGTTCCGGTTGTGCCGCTGGACCAAAGTTATCTCGCCGAAGCGCGGCATGAACAAACGCCGCTTGTCGCCGGCACATTCACCGAACACGGCTCGATCAAAACCGAATACCTTTTCGCGTTCAATCATTCGGATGATGACGGTGAAATTCAAATTGCGCCCGCTGAATTTGGCTTTTCCAATTCCGTCTGCCTCTACGATTATTTTTCCGGCGAAATCAAAAAGTTGGACGCCGGAACCATTTTTTCCGCCGGATTGAGCGCCGGCAAAACGGCTTTTTATCTTGTCGCGCCGATTGGTCAAAGCGGCATCGCCTTTTTGGGCGACAAGAATAAATTCGTTTCCACCGGCAAACAGCGCATCGCTTCAATTCAAGATGAACCCGGACGCCTGACCGTGAAAGTGATTTTCGCCGCGAACGAAAAATCCGTGACGCTGCACGGCTACGCCGCGACCGCTCCCGAAATTTCCGTTCAATCCGGCGAAGCCAATCCGGTGAGCTTCGACAAAACCACCGGCCATTTCAGCGTTGAAATCAATCCCGATTTGAACGCGCCGGCTGCCGATATTGACGGCGACCCGGCCCGGCTGGTCACCGTGCAATTTCAAACCGCCTCGCGCGGTCAATGATTCCGGCTTGTTTTTTATTTTTCTGCCCGCTGAAATTTGAGCACTGCTTCAGCGACTAATTTAGAAAGTGGTATTTCCAACGCTTCCGCAATCGCGTAAGCTGTGTCCAAACTCGGATTACTCAACCCCCGCTCAATCATTCCGATATAGGTTTGATGCAACCCCGCTTTTTGGGCGAGGGATTGACGGCTTATCTTTTTTGCTTCTCGATGCTGTTGCACGACTAAAGCAAAAGCATCTGAAAACTCCAAACGACGACGCATCTCTAAACGCTGCGCTGAAAACTAGTTGAATAGGGATAAGATTATATTCTTGACTATCTGAACGAGACTTTTATGATGGGCGGCAGTTCAGTCACATCGAAGATTAAA
>CAZAOR010000167.1:0-4467 GCA_964486805.1 uncultured Sediminibacterium sp.
TCTGGATACTGCTCAATTCCCAGGCGCTGAATGAACCGCTGCTGCCTGTGAGTCGCATCACCTGCATAGAGACCGTATCCTGTGAACTGGTATAGGACTTATAACAGCCGGATAAACTAATGGTAAAAAGAACACCTGCCGGCAGCCATTGAAATTTGCTGCGGCGCAACAAGGCCGTAAGTATCATTGCTCAGATCCGATTTACGTTGGCAATGATAACGATCAACACTTAACCTTATTATGTACAAGATTGCAAAACAAGGTGTTTGAAGATATTTTACAACTCTTTGCCGAAATATTGCAAATAATCGGTCTGCAAAGAACCACCTTATAATAACAGCAGGATAGTAAAGGCAGGGCCATTGATCAGGCCTCTTTGCACTGAGGCAAAACCTCCGGTCATCCATGCATGCCCGGAAATGATTTCAAGCAACTATTCTGCTTTTTGCTGGTAAACGCGGACATAGTCAATTTCGAATTTCCGGGGGAAGGAAGTAGAACTGGGATCTCCCCCGTTATCGCCGCCGATCGCCAAATTCAACAGCATATAGTGTGGCTGGGAAAAAGGCTGAAAACCGGAACCATCTTTATTAACCAGACTGGTTAAAGGGGTTTCATTGAGTAAATGCCCATCAACCGACAGTCGGATTGACAAAGCATCCCAGTCCATGGTCCATTGATGAAATTTCGATGACCAGCCTTTACCGCCTAATGAATCTGTTGAATAACGATGACTGAACCACTCAGCCGATCGATTGACATTGAGACAGGCAATATTGGCCAGCAACATGCCCCGGTAGTATTCCATGATATCAATTTCCCCGTTGGCCGGCCAGCGTCTTGACACACCCAAAGTCCACCAGGCTGGCCACATGCCCGGCGATATATCAATCCTGGCCCGCATTTCAAAATGTCCATATTGCCACTGATGCCTTCCCTTTGTAAGCAGGCAGGCGGAGGTATAATGCATACTGTCCCGGCTGACACGCCAATCTTTACTGCCGGGCTGATAAGCCGGGTTAGGTTTTATCTCCTTTCTGGCCTCAATGATAAGATAGCCATTTGCGCAGTAGGCATTTTCAGGCTGATAATACTGCAGTTCATGATTCCGCACAAAACCATGCTCAAAACCCCAGTTGGATGAATCCGGAGCACCGTCCCTGTTAAATTCATCGGCCCAGACCAATTTGTACCCTTTCAGGGTATCAGCAGGAGAAACCAATTGTGCCCGTAAAACCGGGGCAATCAAAAAAAAGAGCAAGCAAAGCCTGGTTTTCATTTGTGTATTTATAAGACACTAAGCTAAGGCATCTGCCATTCATCGATGAATTTTCCATGTTTTATCATAGTGTCATCACATGCTTTCGCTCCGCTTGTCCGCTTACTGCCGGATTTGAAATAAACCAGCAAATAATATTGCGCCAATATTTAATCCGTTACTATGCAATCTGCCATTTTTTATATAGCAGCTACATTACGGGCAGCCGAAGCTGCTTTGCAGGCCGGCGATCTGCCCTTTGGCTGTATACTGGTCAGCCCGGAAGGAAATATACTATTGGAAGGCCGCAATACCGTTGTGAGCAACAATGACCCGATTGGTCATTGTGAGATAAATCTTGTTCACGAGGCCGGGAACTTGTTCCCGCCGGAATATCTCCGGCAATGCACCGTTTATGCCAGTACTGAGCCCTGTCCCATGTGTGCCGCCGCACTTTACTGGTTAGGTGTTGGGAAACTGGTTTATGGCCTGCGGAAGGAAATCTATCACCAGATCAATGCGACCGCAGATCCAGCCCATATACTGGATCTGCCTGCTGCTGCCGTTCTGGGTGCCGGCGGCAGAAAAATGGAAATCAACGGCCCCTGCGAAGAAACATGGGTGGCCGCATGGTACCGGCAACAGGCCCAGTCATCCAAATAATAAATCAGTCCACTTAAATAAATAACCAAAAAATGTCGCATTCAGATGATTTTCAACCTGCGATCCTGGTCACCTTATTCGGGAATTTTTCCGCGAAGTTGCGGATCATGGAACGCAGCACTTCGTTTTCCGGATAGGAAACCAGTTGCGCCTTGATATGCGAAAGATTTTCTTTGCCCGTAAAATGATCCATCCGGCCCATCCCGTAAAACCTGCCCTCTTCCACCAACACACATCCTTCCCGGTCCCGTATTAAGAAGGTTTGCTTTTGCGCAGCCACCCAGTCTATCGCAGCCTGTACCTTGCGATTATAAGCTTCCGTTTCGGGATATTCCCGGATCACATGCATATCCAGGAAACAAAGCGCCGGGTGCAGGGAAAATTCCTTGACCAGTTTCCATAAAAACCGATGGGCTTCAACCAGCATCGGGAAGGTAGCCAGGGGCATGCTGTGTTTCTGCTTCTTATCAATTGCCAGTCGCCTGAAACCGCGGTTATCTTCAAAATGGTAAATCCCCCAAAGCTGTTCGTATCGTTTCTGGCTCTTATTGAATGCTGGCCATAACCGTTTAATCTCCACACTCTCCAGCAGCGATGCGATGAACTCTGACGGACAAACCGTAAACTGAATACTATAAATATTCCGAAGAAAGTCCTGCCTTTTTTTCGAAATATCCAGGCCGGTAAAATGACTGACCACTCTTTTACGCAGATTTTTGGCCTTGCCGACATAGATCACTTTTTCCCGGACATCCCGGAAATAGTAGACCCCCGGTTCATTGGGTAGTTCCTGGATATAGGATTCGGGGAGATTCGGAGGCAGTATCTGTCCCCGGCTCTCTTTTTTCAGCATCTCCCGGATAACCACTGCACCATTATTCTGCAAAACCAGGTCCAGGATTTTGGCAGTCGCCATTGCATCACCTGCAGCGCGATGACGGTCAGTGATTTCGATACCCAGTTCCCGGCACAGGTGTCCAAGTCCGTATTTTCGAAAACCGGGGAAAACTTTCCGGCTTAACCGGATGGTGCACAGCTTGGGAGTCTGTAAACGATATCCTGCCTGTTGCAAATGGTACTGTACAAAAGAGAAATCAAAATTTACATTATGCGCCACGAACACCCTGTCTTTCAACAATTCATAAATATTAGCCGCCACCTGATCGAATGCCGGCGCTTTCGCTACCATCGCATCCGTAATGCCGGTCATATTCACGATAAAGGGAGGGATCGGCTGGAATGGATTGATCAGTGTCTGGTACACACCCTCCACTTCTTTACCGTTATGAAGCACAATACCGATCTCGGTCATGCCGTGCTGCTGGGGGAACCCTCCGGTGGTTTCGATATCGACTACTGCAAACTGCATGTGCAAAAATTGCCCTTGCAAATTCGGGAATTAACGCCTATTTTTCTGTGAAATCTCTAAGACCGGCATTTCCCCCGCCAGGCGCTATTCAACAGACGATCCGGACACATCAACCAAAATAGCTTGCCATGGATGAATCCAGACATCATCAGGAAATTGATGAGAAAAAGGTGCTGACCACCCTCGGAGTCGTGGTGATATTAGTGGTAATAATGATCTCCTACTTTGAGTGGAGAGGTCGTCACGGCCATTAAAGAGCCGCTGCTCCGCACACGACTGGCTGCCCTTGAAAAAGGACAGGGTAGGATTTTGTCTGCCGGCAAATCCCGGTTTCTGTAACTTTTTTCATACAGGTTCGTTTAGATTAATTAACCTCTATTAACCCATACTGCTGAAAAGCAAGGCTAATTTTGCATATGCGTTTATTTAAATCATGCCTCCTGATCTTTTGCATGGGCCTTCTGGGCGCCTGCAGTCATAGCGGCAACGCATGGCTGAGCGCCGGTTTCAGGAACGCTGCCCGTTGTACCTGCCTTCCTGCTGGAAAAAACGGAACCGGCAGGGCCGTTAGTTTCAGCAATAGCCGCTCTGAAACGATGCCCAGCGCAATCATGCTGGTCGAGCCGGATATGAACCGCCTCACCTGGTAATCCCCTTCTCCGTTTTCCGTACTTTTGCACGCCGCATGTCTGCTACAATTCCTGCAGCGGCATGATATAAGCAAGCAACATGGAACTTAGTAAAAACTTTCAGTCCTCCGAAACCGAGGAAAAATGGTACACCCACTGGATGCAGCAGGGTTATTTTCACAGTGAGCCCGATCAACGACAGCCCTATACCATCGTCATTCCCCCGCCAAACGTTACCGGCGTATTGCACATGGGCCATTGTCTGAATAATACTATCCAGGATATCCTGATCCGGAAAGCCCGGAAACAGGGTTACAATACCTGCTGGGTTCCCGGTACAGACCATGCTTCCATTGCTACAGAAGCCAAAGTGGTGGGCATGTTGCGGGAAAAAGGGATCGCCAAATCAGGCCTCAGCCGGGAATCCTTTCTGGAATATGCCTGGGAATGGAAAGAAAAATATGGCGGCATTATCCTGCAACAATTGAAGAAAATGGGCTGCAGCCTCGACTGGGAACGCACTTCATTTACCATGGATCCTGCTTATT
>CAZAOR010000168.1:0-6032 GCA_964486805.1 uncultured Sediminibacterium sp.
CCGGAAGGTAATTCCACCATTCCATAACTGAGGTGATAGATGCCGGATGCAGAGGGTAACCCGAGTTTCTCACAGATCAGTTTCAGTACTTTGAAATGGTAGTTCTGCTCATCGCCTACCACATAGATACTTTTCGCAGCATGAAATTCTGCCTGTTTTTTCTCAGCCAGGCCGATATCCTGGGTAATATAGACCGAAGTGCCGTCTTTCCTGCGCACCAGTTTTTCATCCAAACCCTCGTTGGTGAGGTCAATCCAGACACTGCCATCCGGTTTGCTGAAAAAAACATGTTTGGCAAGTCCTTCGGCCACCAGGTCTTTTCCGAGCAGGTAGGTATCACTTTCGTAATAGATTTTGTCAAAATCACTGCCAATCCGGTCATATGTTACCTGGAAACCCTCATAAACCCATCCATTCATGGTTCGCCACAGTTCCATGACTTCCGGTTTACCGGCTTCCCAATCCAGCAGCATTTGCTGGGTAGCTAACATGATTGGCGCTTCTTGCTCGGCCTGTTCTGTGGTTTTACCCGCTGCAAACCCTTCCGCTATCTCGGCTTTCAGCGCTTCATTGAACCGGACATAATAATCACCAACAAAATGATCCCCCTTGATCCCGGTAGAGGCTGGGGTAGCGCCGTTTGCAAAGCGCAGCCAGGCGATCATGCTTTTACAGATATGAATGCCCCGGTCGTGTACAATACAGGTTTTAATGACTTCGTATCCCGCAGCTTCCAGGATGCCTGCGATGCTTTTCCCCAGGAAATTATTGCGCAAATGGCCGAGGTGCAGGGGTTTATTGGTATTGGGGGAGGAGTATTCCACCATGACACGCTGGCCATTTTGCGGATGTATGCCGAAATGGCCTGAGGTCGAGGTGTTTTGTAAGAAATCCAGCCAGTAATCCCTGGCGATCACCAGATTAAGAAAGCCTTTGATAACATTGAATCCGGTAAAAAGAGTGGGATATTCCTCCATCATACGCTGACCTAACTCAGCGCCGAGGGCATCCGGTGATTTGCGCAGTTGTTTGGTCAGGGCAAAAACCACTACGGTATAATCTCCCTCAAACTCGGGTTTGGTGGCGTTTACCAGTACGGCTGATGGCGCCAGATCTACCTGGTACAAATCAAAAATGGTTTTCGATGCCGCCTCTTTTATCTTTGCGACCACGCTCATGGAATCTCTTTTTGGGCTGGCAAAAGTAATTAATTAACCCCTACCCACAGCCGGTATGCTTCATTTGCACGAATATATCCGATCGCTCATTCTGCGTTTCGTTGACTTTTTCTATCCGCTATTCAATAAATTCATGCCCCTCCAAACCTACCGTTATGCGGCCTGCGGAGGCTTTAATACCATGCTGGACATTACCCTTTTCTTCATTTCCTATAACTTTCTCCTGGATAAACGTCCGGTGCATGTATCGTTTCTGACCATTGGCCCGCATATCGCCGCTTTCCTGATGGGATTCTGTATCACTTTTCCTACGGGCTTTTATCTGAGCCGGTATGTGGTTTTTCAGGAGACTTCTGTTGCCAAGCGCGAGCAGTTGGGCAAATATTTTATGGTTGTACTGGGCTGTCTTTTGCTCAATTATGGGTTTCTGAAATTATTTGTAGAGGTATTTCACTGGTATCCCACACCATCTAAAATGGTAACCACCGTATTTGTAGTAGGGTTCAGTTATCTGACACAAAAAAATTATACGTTCCGCCCCGGAACCGCTAAACTCTAAGGATTCCCTGCTTCCTTGCGGAGATAAAATTGTAAAGTAGCCAGTCCCGTTACCTCTGCATGCAATACCCTAAAGCTGTGTGCTCCAGGGGATAGCGCAATGCTGGCTCGGTGATGGGTTTGCTCATCCTGGTCAATGTAACGGTTATCCCAGGCATCAATTACCAGTTTGTCGTCCACATATACTCTTGCATAATCATCCGCAGTTATTTCCACGCTGTACCTTCCGCCTTGCAAGGTTATCGTATTGAGGGCTTCTGTTGCAAAAGAATCAGCCGGCAGATGCGGAGCGGGAGCTGCCCACCATACTTCATCCAAGGCCGGCGATTGCAGGGTGGTGCGCGGACTTGTATGGAACAAATTGGCAAAAGAATCATAACCGGTTTGCGGCAGACAGGCACTGTCCCAGCCAAAGAGTTTTATCTGCCAGGGTTGTTCCGGTACGATGAAATCCGTTCCGAACAGGGTTTGCCGACCGCTGTCCTGCCGGTAGCCGAATGCATCCGTAAAAGCAGGGCCGGTATAACTGAGTAGTATTTTTTTTTCTGCTACAGATCTGTCTGGTTGCAGGATCAAGGTCGAGGGAAATTCTTCCCCCCCTTTTTCCAGGATACGAAATCCTGCAATGGATTTTACCTGCCAATGGCCTTCAGGTCCAAGGATTTCGTAATGGTAATTACCCGATGTGTCTATAGCCTTCAGCCAGAGCAGGGGATAAGCGAAATTATAAGGACCCCATTCTGTTATGCGGATGTGATTCCTGCCAAGCGCCAGCCCGGTCACCGGTAAGGATTTTGCCGGTATGGTTTTTAACCGGGGATCCGGCTCATACTCCATTTCCAGCGGGTCATTTTCCCTTGAACTGTCCACCTCCTCCACACGCGGTCCTGTTTTTACAGCCTGCCCCACCATGAACATGGTATTACCGCTGAGCGCAATGGTATCGGTTCCCATAATATCCATGGCAATGGGGGTACCGGTAAAGCGGTTGGCAGCGATCCAGTAATTGCGGCTTTCCGTATTTTTTTTCCGTGCATAAACCCAGTCAGAAGGCTGCTGCGCCCGTGACCAGAGTTTGATGGCTGTTTTATCGTCCGTAAAACTATTCAGGGCAATATTGATTCCCTGTCCGTGTTCAATGGCAATACCTATTTCATTTCTGCTGAAAGTATTATCCGTGATATCCGTATCATAACTATATCCGCCCCATACGCCATGCCAACAATTCCGGATGGTATTCTTCATGATGAGGTTACGACTGAATGTTACTTCAATTCCGTTGGTCGGGGCGTCAGAAAAATCATTTCCATAAATGAAATTGTCATTACAGCCACCTTCGCCGCTATCCAAGGTTTGTTGCCCTGCCCATAGGAAAAATCCATCTCCGCTGTGTGTAACGCTGTTATAAACAAAACTGTTATCAGATGATTGTTCAAATACAAGAATACCGGCGCTATCCTGCCCACGATAGTATTGTCCATCATAATACCCCCTGACGTTATAGTCGAGCCTGTTATGATAAACACGGTTTCCGGAACTCCGGTATAGACCAATTCCAAGACCAGAGTTGAAGGAAAAATTATTATCATAGATATCCCCGTTTGTACAACGGGACATCAGGAGGGCGCACTGACCACCGGTAACGGTATTGTCATGAATGTTGGCTTTGCTGCAGTTTTTGAGATAGATGGCAGCTCCATAGCGGAGCCATTCATCTTTTTCATTGTGATGAAAACTCATCCAATCGCTGATATCTTCTTTCTGGAGATGACTGTTCAGATGCTGTCGTTTGTTATAACCCAGGTTGCAGTCATGGATGCTGAGAGCAGTTACACTATCCGCTATGATGGCAACTGCAAAACCATGAACAAATGCATTTTTGATCTGGATGTTGTGTGAGCCTTTTGTTACCCGGATCGCGAAGCCCCGGAATTCATCCGGGCGCTGGATGGCAGGTGATCCCTGTAAAACTGCCTGGTTGAAATCAACTACAATATTCTCCCCTGCGATCGAGATGATTGCGCTGTCTTCCGGTGCATCCATCGGGTAGATGCCTGGCGTGATGGTGACAGAATGCCGGATTTTCATGCCGGGGGTAATCGGTACTGTTTCAGCCTCTAATCCCGAAATGCTAAGCGCGGTTATGCAGCATAAAAAAAAGGCTTTCATATGGGATAAAGATAGGAACCTTGCCGGCAATTCATTGCCAAGGATATACACGGTAAGCCTGTAATCCGAATGATCTACTGTTGCAGGGAATGATACCGGGGGGTTATAATTGTAAGCGTACACTGCCAAATACCCCGAAATCGGTAGGGCTTTTGAATAAGGCGGGATTCATCCCGGCAGGAATATTGCGCAGTGGTGCAAAACGCCAAACCAGGTCGACACGCAGCAGTTTAAAAATATTTTCCAAACCTGTACCCAGTTCGGTATAGATGCCGCCGCGTAAGGAACGCATCCGGTAAGCATAAAAATAGTCCTTGATATTGAGCTGGCGGTTATCGTCCGACAAATCTCCCCATACCGACTTAAGGTTCCAGAACTGCCGGATGCTTGTTTTGCGCAGGAAGGGCAACAGGTTCAGGAATTTTTTTTCGAGGTTGTGCTCCATATTGAATCCTACAAACCGGTCACTGATATATTCAAAACGGTTCATCAGATTGAAAGATTGATGGTTGTAATAATAAATTTCATTTCCCGGGTGAATTTCCAGCATCATAAATGGCAGGGCTGCATCCGAATAGATTTTTCCGGCATAGGCCATATAACTGAGTTTCCCCCATCGGGGTATCCGGAAATTCTGGCTGATATTCATCCCGATGCGTTGATATTGATATTCGGATCGTAAAATATGGGGTAACCCCCAAGCTGCCCTTAGTTCCAATACAGGTTGGTCAGTCCGGAATTTTCTTTCACGCCGATGGGTGGTAATACTTCGTTCGCCCGGTGCATACCGCAATTTGATGCCTGCTTCCGTGCTGATCAGTGCATCCTGGTTGGGTCTGCTGAAAAGCGAAGACCGGCTGGGCAGGGGGAGATAGGTGTCGTAATCGGTCCGGATTAAAAAAGGCTGTATAGAAAAATGCGACGCCCATTCTTTGGTAACAGATAGCTTGATCTCATCCACGCCTAAGAATTTCTGGCGAATACCGGGCCTTCGTATCAACTGGCTGAAAATATTATCCGTTGTAATGTCTTCGTCATTATACCGGGTACGGCCGTTGTCCAGGTCATGCGTATACGATGCGAAATAGGTCCATCCTTGCTGACCTGCCGGTTTAAAGCTGATATCAAATTTCCCTTTGAATTTCCCGTCACCGAAACCGTACGCGAGATAACCGTGGAGCCGCAATGATTTGCTGAAAGCCTGGGTAGTTCCCAGGTCAAACCGGGTACGTATTTTCTCCAGCTGGTTTCCGCTGATCCACTTAAACCAGGGGCCTATTTCGAGGGGGCCAAAAGCATGGTGCCCATCAAAAACAAATGTGAGCACATGGGTATAATGAATAAAAGCGGGCACTGTTTTAATAGTATCCATCATCTGATACACTTTCTTCTCAGTAATTGTCAGATCCTCATGGCGCCGGTTATTCCAGAAAACGGCATCTTTTTCCCGGGCCCCCGCATCTACCGTGACCTCATCCTTTTCCCGGTTTGTCTGTAATACCCTCGCAATGGATGTGTCATTAACCACCACATTCCGGTACAATTCCGTTCTCCGGGCGATAAAACTCAGTTTCTCTTTCTTAAATGGCGCGAAATCAATAACCGTTTTTTCCTTTCGGAAAATCCAACTGCTGTCAGGCTGTAAAGCGAATTCCTGCACCACGCTCAGTCTGTTAACATAGTTGATATCGGCCGACCCGGAAATATCAAGGGTGATCCGGTAAATGCCCCAGTTGCCATCCAGTATCCAGCAATCTCCGCTGAAGGTATTTTCGCCCGCTCTCTTCGGCTGAAAGAAAAGATGCAGGTATCTTTTTCCCGCTATATACTGAGTATCAGCACCACGATATTGATAATATTTATCACCTATATCACTGAGGGGGCTGATAAACTCTTTACCTAAAGCAGTGGAATAATTATCATATACATTCACGCGCTGGTTGAACCCGACCAGGAACTGCAGCATACTTTCGTTCTTCAGCCCCTCTGTTTTAGCAGCCCGGATGATCTCTTTGGATTTATGTGGGTCCGTACTGTTATAGCAGTCTGACAGGTTTTCTGTCATATACACCGGCAGGAATGGCTTGGCTTCAGAAGTGCTGTCCATATTCTTCAGTACAAAGGCAA
>CAZAOR010000169.1:0-3058 GCA_964486805.1 uncultured Sediminibacterium sp.
AGCAAGGCGCCTGCTATTGCTTCTTGAACAAGTGCATACATGAGCCATTGAATTGCCAGGGAAAAAGGAATTAGGCCTGTTGAGGCATACGTGTTCAAAGACATCTGTATGCCAATCCAGGCTCCTAAGAATAAACCATACAAAATACCTTCTCCAATAGTTCCGCTTTTTTTCCATTTGCAATAAACCCAGGTAAAAATAAAAGTGCTTATTACACTTGAAATAACAAAAGCCCAAATTTTGCTTTTAATATTTTCAGAATGCAAAGCAGGCATCAATTCCATATAAGTTTTGTGTAACAATATGTCATGAACAAAATAGCCACTTATGCTATGGATTGCGTAAACCATTAACCAACTTAAAAAAAATCTTTTTTTCATTTCTTAAAAAATTGAAGCACGGATATTCCTTTCAGAAGAAAGTTTTGTCTTCTTTAACATCTGAAAAGATAAATGAACAGTGGCTGTCATGTACTAATAATTTTCATTGTCAAATAATTTCAGCTGTCGAAAATAGCATGACGCACAACGTCCAGGGCTTGGCGAAGATTGGGAATTTATATTCCTCGGTCCGCTTGGCCATCACGTCGTGGCGTGACCCGATTAGCTAAAGCCAATTTACTGAAGCCGGTTCAGAATTCCTACTGGTGATGGCCGAAATTTGTCAGCCCAACATTCCGACAAGTCGGAACAAGTATTGCCAAGCCAATGTTGCACGCCGTATTTTAGAATTTAGATATCCGGCTTCGCAGCTTAATCAAATCCTGAGTGTTGATCACTGAACGGAAGCTTTTTGTTTTGAGTCCTTGATAAAGAATTTTATCGCCAGTCCAAAGTGTACCTTTCAGATACTTGGTAAGCGCAATAAAGTCTGCATCATCAATATCAATATTCTCTGCAACTTGAATAGTTTTTAACCATTCCTTTTCCGGAATTAGTTCTTCATTAATGAATGTTATTCTTTGTAGCGTTTTCTCATAAGAAGTTTCTAATTCTGTATCCGTAAGCTTGGATATCTTTTCAGCTTATTCCAATGTTTGCGAATCTCATACCGCATATATTGGTTACTGTAAAATTCAAAAATATCTTCAGAATTGAAAACAAGGTCACCAATAGTTCCTGTTGAATTAAGAAGGCATGAAAAAATTATGTTAGTGTCAACGATTATTTTCCTCATTTAGTGAACCTTTTTCTATTCTTTTTCCACCAGTCTTTTTTTACAGAAGCTGCGAGCTGGTCGACTTGAAGCTGGGTAGCTTTAGAATTTGAAGTGGCTTCTTTGTATGTAAGATAGTCAATCAGGCGCTGCAACCCAGTAGCTTCTACGGAAGCCGGGAGGCGAATGATAACTTCACGTGAGGTTCTTTCGATTAACATACCGAATGATTTGTATAAGAGTACTGATTTTTTCGAATAAATCTGATACCTGAAGCAATATTGCAGAATGGCGTGCAACGGACAGGTATTGTCGATGGTGTGGAATTAGTATTCCGTCCAGCCCGGAACTGATGCTTGGCTTTTTACTAAAGTTAAATGATTAGAACTAATGCTTGGCTTTATTCGTCAAGCCCGAACTGAAGTACAAATGAATTACCGCTGCTGATTGCTTCAATGTCCAGCCACACTATTGGCAATACCAATGTTATGGGCATGTGCTTTTCTGAACGTTAAATATTATTATCGAAAAGGGAAGGCTCTACGGTCTTCTTTTGTTTTCCTTTGGCTTTTTTTTTGTTTGAAGGTTCATTTTTGTGTACGTCTTCTTCTGTCTTTGTTTCATTTAAATTATTAAGAAAAGTCTTCTCGATTTGTTCCCCTGTTATTGAGTTGTTTTGTAAGTCGATGTTGTATAAATCTTTTTCAAAGGCTTTCCAATAATTCTGTAATGAAATAATAAAATTTGTTCTTTCGTCAACTATTCCAATTGTTTCATTGTAAAGAATAAAATTGTCAATTTGAGGGGGAATGACAACCAAAAGTGAATAGCAATCTTTACCATAAAACATCTGTCTCAAATCCATAAGTAATCTCCCCAGTGCATTTTTCCCCGTGAATATAGTTCCTTCCTCATTTGGAATAGCTCCCCAATAATTGTCTTTGGATGAATTTTCTACAATATTCTTTAATCCGGTTTCGTGAATTACTGTCCCAAATTTTAGGAAGTTTTGAGCAAGTTTTACGTTGATGCACCATTTCATTATCTTAAGCCGTATATTATCCCAATCTTTTCTGCTTGATTTTTTATTAGCATTGCTAATCATCTTAACGTTCATTGGGCTCTTTTGCTCAATTATTTTTTTTTGAATTTCTGGAAGATGGGGAAATCTACATGCTTGATATAGAGCTTCAGTAGTTTTTATTTGAACGCCATTAATTGATAAAGGGAAGCCTGTAGCCATATTTGACAGTCCCCCAAATTCATCATTGTTTTTTTTGAAAATACACGAGTTTTCTTTTGCGTAAACTCTGATTTCCTTTGGGTCAAGCTGATATTTTCCCTTAATGTTCATAGTTAACAAATTTACGCTCAAACAGTGAAATCCAATGTTGGCTTTTATACCAAAAAACTAAGGGTACATTAAAGGGCACATTTCTCCATGTAAATATCAGAGTGCCAAAACCAAATGAAAGGTCACTATACAAACCATATCCTAATGGTTTGGGTCGAGTGTTATGCATTAAATTAGCAGACGTATTGTATATTTCAATGCATTTGTCTAAAATGATTTTTTCGAACCTGTCTCTATTTTCTGCAGATGAAAAAAACTCCTCTTTTTCTGGTCTGTCATTCTCCCTATATTTTATAGACTCGTCTTTATGGTAGCCTTTAGCTTTAATTTTCTCTTCAATTTGAATTTGGCAGTCGTTTACAAGTTTGTCTTTGACTTGTTCCTTGGGGAAGATAAAATTAAATTTTGATGTTTAAAAAAACATACGATGTAGAATCAATCTTGTCATAATTAATTCTCAATGGTTGATATGCTTTTTGTGCATCAGTAATTTGATGTATTAAATCTCCATTTCTAGTAAATAAAATTTAAAATAATATTAAATTAATT